>NZ_JBFUEB010000053.1:0-44207 GCF_056404395.1 Rhizobacter sp. P2_D12
GCGCGCGACGGTGCCGCGGACGCCGCCGGCGCCTGGCGGCGCAGCGGTGTCGTGCCGGCGACGAAGGTGCCCGCGCGCTGGCGCGACAGCAGGTAGCCTTCGCTCGCCAGGTGTTCGTAGGCGGCAACGACGGTGTTGCGCGACACGCCCAGCGTCAGCGCGAGTTCGCGCGTGGTCGGCAGCCGCACGCCGGCGGCGAGGCGGCCGTCGATGATGGCCGCGCGGATCTGGCGGTGCAGTGCGCCGGTGCGGTCGCGCGAGCCGGGCGCCGGCACGTCGATGCGGAATTCCATCGGATTGGACCGGTTGAGATCGGCAGTTGTGGATCTTTCAACGGTACCAGACGCCGTGTCATCCTGCGGCGCCCACCGACCCGAGGAGCAGCGAGTGACAGACACGATCCAGGACAACCGGCCCGACGGGGTGAAGGCCTGCAGGCTCATCCTGCAGATGCAGATGTCGGTGGACGGGTGCGTGTCGGCCGATGCGGACGTCGGCTGGCAGGTCTGGAACTGGAACGACCCGTGGACCTGGGACGCGCGCCTGCAGGCCGACTTCAACGCGGTCCTCGACGGCGTCGGCTGCATCCTGCTGAGCCGTCCGATGGTCGAGGAAGGCTACCTGGGACATTGGGATCGCATTGCGCGCGCCCACCCCGGCGACCCGCGCTACGCCTTCGCGCGCAAGATCGGCACGGTGGACAAGGTGGTGCTGAGCCACCAGCTGCGGATGGCGCCCGACAAGCGCACGGTGCTCGCACGCGGCAGCCTGGTCGAAGCCGTGCAGGCGCTGAAGCGCCGCGGCGGCGGCGACGTCATCGCGTTCGGCGGTGTCGGCCTGGCCTCGGCGCTGGTGGCGGCCGGCGTGGTCGACGAGTACCAGTTCTTCGTCAACCCGGCCGCGGTGGGCTCCGGCCGTTCGATCTTCGGCCTGCTGCCCGGTGGCGTGCGGCTGCGCTTGCAGCAGTCGACCGCCTACGACTGCGGGATCGTCGTCAACCGCTACGTCACTTCACGCGCCGGATGACCGCCTTGGCCATCTTGCGGGCGGCCGCGCGGTCGCGGACCTCGCGAAAGAGGATCGGCACCAGCCGCCACGCGAGCGCGCCGTCGAGGCCCGGGATGGGCAGCAGGTTGAAGAGCGCGATCAGCAGGTTGTAGTGGCCGAGGAAGGCCAGCGCGGTGCTGGCGTAGGGCACCGTCGCCAGCGGCGTCAGCCGGCCGAGCAGGATCAGCGGCAGCGCGACGGCCAGCTGCGCCAGCACGCCGCCCCATGCGATGAGCGCGTCTTCCTTCAGCGTCCACGGCTGCTCGTATTCGCAGCTGCCATGGAGGAACGACAGGCGGATCGCGGTGGCCGGGTAGCCGAGCCGCTTCGCGACGAAGGCGTGCCCGGCCTCGTGCAGCAGGATGATGCCGAAGTAGCAGCCGATGGCCAGCGCCGCCTGCAGAGGCCGCAGCTGCAAGGCCAGCAGCAGGACGATCGCGGCGGCCACCACCGACCAGTGGACGTGGAGCCTGGCGCCGAGGATGCGGATCTTCTTCAGCGTGTAGTGGCCGTGCATGCAGGTTCTCGATCAGCCCGGGCCCTGTTCGAGGTGCCCGTCGCTCTGCTGGAAGACGAAATAGCGCTTGAACCGGATCAGGTGCGGCGCATGGTCGCGCCACCAGGCGGCCGCTTCCGGGCTGCGGCTGGCGAGGATGCCGATCGCGATCTGCGCGTCGACCGCGTAGCCGGTCTGCGGCTTCAGCCGGCCGGTGAGCCACGCGTACGTGCGCCCGATGAAACCGGTCGGGCCGGTCAGGACCCCCGAGGTCATGAAGCGTGAGGGTGCTTCTTTCTGAGGCAGCAGCGGCAGGGTCAGGCCGACCCATTTCTCGCGGACCCAGAGCGGCGCCTCGCCGGCCGGAACAGAGGTGATGTGCAGTTGCAAGGCCATGGAGTCGGAGCGGGGCTGTCGGTGCGGGTGACGATGCAGCGGCTTTATACCTCGGCGCATGGGCTGCCTGGACCGGCGGACACACGGCGATACGATCTTTGGACGACCCCGGCTTGACGCCCACGGCTCGGCATAATATGATTCACGTCATATTAAGTCGACACTGCCATGAGCCGTACTCCCAACAGCCGCAAGGAAGAGACGCACGAGCGCATCGTCGATGTCGCGGCGCGTGCCATCCGCCGGCACGGCATCGCGGGCGTCGGCGTGGCCGACGTGATGAAGGAGGCCGGCCTCACGCACGGCGGCTTCTACGCCCACTTCGAATCGCGCGATGCGCTGATCGTCGAGGCGCTCGAGCGGGCCGGCCGCGATGCGCACGAGAGCGTGGCGCGTGTGGCCGAGCAGCGCGCCGCCAAGGGCGTCAGCGCGTTCCGCTCGCTGGTCGAGGGCTACCTGGCGGACAGGCACCTGTCGTCGCTCGAGAGCGGCTGCGCGGTGGCCGCGCTCGGCTCCGAGATGCCGCGCCAATCCGACGCGGTGCGCGAAGCGTCGATCGTGCGCGTGCGCCGGCTCATCGCGTCGCTGCACGACAAGCTTCCGCCGGCGTCGAGCGGCGCGGCGAGCGTCGTCGCCGCCACGCTGGTCGGCACGCTGCAGCTGGCACGCGCCCTGGGCGACAACGCCGAGGGCCGCGCGGTGCTCGCGGCCTCGCGCAAGTCGCTGCTCGCGCAATACGACGTTGTGGCCCCGGCCGCCCACTGACGCTCCATCCCGCAAGACCCTCTTTCCCGTTCGCTCGCCCAAGAATATGACGAGCATCATGCAGACAGTTCATCCACGCAAGGAGCCTTCCATGAAGATCAGCAATGCCGTCGTCCTCGTCACCGGTGCCAACCGCGGCATCGGCCTCGCCTTCACGCGCGAGCTGCTCGCGCGGGGTGCCCGCAAGGTGTACGCCGGTGCGCGCGATCCGGCATCGATCACGCAGCCGGGCGTCGAGGCGATCCGCCTCGACGTCACGAAGCAGGAAGACGTCGCCGCCGCGGTGGCGCGTGCGGGCGACGTGACGCTCGTGATCAACAACGCGGGCGTGGCGCACCAGGGCGGTTTCCTCGCGGCCGACAGCGAAGAGGTCGCGCGCCGGCAGCTCGAGGTCAACTACTTCGGCATGCTGCGCGTCAGCAAGGCCTTCGCGCCGGTGCTCAAGAACCATGGCGGCGGCGCGCTGCTGAACGTGCTGTCGATCGTCTCGTGGGTCAATGCCGGGCAGCTGGCCGCCTATGCGGCCAGCAAGTCGGCCGCCTGGTCGCTGACGAACGCGCTGCGCCACGAACTGGCGCCGCAGCACACCCAGGTGCTGGCATTGCACATGGGCTTCGTCGACACCGATCTCACGCGCGGCATCGACAGCCCGAAGGCCACGCCCGAAGAGATCGTCAAGCTCGCGCTCGACGGCCTCGAAGCGGGCCAGGACGAAGTGCTGGCCGACGAGCGCACGCGCTACGTGAAGCAAAACCTGTCGGCCGCGCGGCCGGTCTACCTGCCGCCGCTCGCCTGAGCGCCCGCCGTCCGCTGCCCGGCCTCCCACCGAAGGAACTCCCGTGACCCCTGCCACCCTGCCCGCCGCGGCCGTCGCGAAGCACGTCCCCCACGTCTCGCCCTGGCCCGTGTTCTGGGTCGCGAGCGTCGCGGCCTTCCTGGTCTCGCTCGACAGCACGATGCTGTACGCCGCGTTCGGCGCCCTGCGCGCCGGCTTCCCCACCGCCACCGCGGCCGACATGTCGTGGGTGCTCAACGCCTACACGGTGGTGTATGCCGCGATGCTGATCCCGGCCGGCGGCCTGGCCGATGCGCACGGTCGCAAGCGCGTCTTCCTGTTCGGCGTCACGGTGTTCATCGCCGCCTCGGCGGCCTGCGGGCTGGCCGGCAGCGTGGGCTGGCTGATCGCCGCGCGGGTGCTGCAGGCGGTGGGCGCGGCGTTGCTGACGCCGGCATCGCTGTCGATCGTGCTCGGCGCGTTTCCGCAGGACAAGCGCGCACTGACCGTGAGCCTGTGGGGCGCGGTGGCCGGCTTCGCGGCGGCCGTCGGCCCGAGCCTCGGCTCGTTCGTCGTCGAGACGGTCGGCTGGCCCTGGGCCTTCTTCATCAACCTGCCGATCGGCGCGCTCTCGCTGTGGCGCGGTGCCGCGCTGCTGAGCGAGTCGGCGCGGGCCACCACGCGCCGCAAGGTCGACGTGGTCGGCATGGCGCTGCTCATCGTCGCCGTCGGCGCCATCGCGCTGGCCATCGTCGAATCCGAATCGCCGGCGTGGACGGCGGGCCAGCTGTCCGTCGTCGCCGGCACCGGCATGATCGCCTTCGTCGCGTTCATCGTCTGGGCGAGCAGCGTGCGCGAGCCGCTGGTCGACCTGGGCCTGTTCCGCCACCGCACCTACAGCGCGGTGAACGCCGCGACGCTGTCGTTCGGCATCGCCTTCGCGATGATGTTCTTCACGTTCTTCTTCTACATGGGGAACGTGTGGCACTACACCCAGGCGCAGGCGGGCCTTGCGATCGCGCCCGGGCCGCTGACGGTGATCCCGGTAGCCATCGTCACCGGCCGCCTGGCCGGCCGCTACGGGCACCGGCCGTTCCTGGTGGGCGGCGCGCTGCTCTATGCGCTGGCCGGCGCGTGGTTCCTGCTGGTGCCGGGCAACGAGCCGTCGTACCTGAAGCACTGGCTGCCGGGCCTCTTCCTCAGCGGCCTGAGCGTCGGGCTGGTGCTGCCGTCGCTGTCCGGCGCGGCGGTGAGCAAGCTGCCGGCGCAGCACTACGCGGTCGGCAGCGCCGTCAACCAGGCCACGCGGCAGATCGGCGCGGTGATCGGCGTCGCGATCACGGTGGTGCTGCTCGGCCACGGCGTGGTGCAGCGCGGCGACTTCAACGCGGTCTACGGGCTGCACATCTCGCTGGCGCTGCTGACAGCCGTGCTGTGCCTGTTCGTCAACACGCGACCGGCGCCGCGTCCGGCCTGAGCCTCAGACGTAGCGCGCGATCGCCATGCACACCACGGTGAGCATCAACAGCACCGAGGCGATGCGGTAGGCGCGCGCAATGCCCGCATCGGGGGCGCCGTCCGCCCCCAGGCCGGCCTTCAGGCCACGGCCGACCCACCAGCCCTGCACCCCCGCCGCGACGATCGCGGCGGCGATGCCCACTCCCAGCACCCGCTCCGGCGTGCCGGCGGGGCCCGAATGAACGGCCTGCCACAGGTACAGGCCCGTCAGCACGGCGACCGTGGCCGCCCCCATCTGCGGGCGGAACAACGCGGCGGCACCGCGCCCGCCGGTGCGCGCCAGCGTGAAGCTCGATCCGGCCCAGAATACGGACGACAGCACGTGAAGTGCCAACACGACGACGAGAACGGTCTGCATGCGATCTCCTGCGGTAAATTCACTATACAAACAGTATATTCATTTGTTCGCGACATGGCGACACGGTCTTACCTGAGCCCGGCGCGCGACGCCGCGGCTGCCGCCACGCAGGCCAAGGTGGTCGAGGCGGCGGCGCGCCTGCTGCGCGAGCCGGGTGCGGCGGCGGGCTTCTCGCTCGATGCGGTGGCCAAGGCGGCGGGCGTGACGCGGCTGACCGTCTACAACAAGTTCGGCTCGCGGCGCGGCCTGCTGGAGGCGGTGTTCGACCAGCGCGCCCAGGAAGGCGGGTTGGCGCGCATCCCCGAGGCGATGAAGATGCCCGACCCGCGCGCGGCGCTCGCCCGCATCGTGACGATCTTCTGCGAGTTCTGGGCGCACGACCCGGCGGTGGGCAGCCTGCACGATGCGGCATCGGCAGACCCGGAGTTCCGCCTTGCGCTGACCGAGCGCAACGAGCTGCGGCGCACGCTGCTGCGCGCGCTGGTCAAGCGCTGTCTCGCGCCGGCACAGCATCGCCGGCGCGGCGACGACGCGGTCGACCTGTTGTTCGCGCTCACCAGCCATGCGATGTACCGCTCGCTGGAACCGGGGCGCAGCGGCGCGCAGGTGTGTGCGCTGCTGCTGCCGCTGTGCGAGAAGGCGCTCGGCGCCGAAGGCTGAGGCGGCGCGCTACCGCCCGGGTTTCGACGCGCCCCGGCTGGTCTCGACGATCTTGCGCACCGGGCTCGACAGCACCAGCGAGGTGGTGACCGAGCCGTGCGCGGCCAGGGCATCGACCACGCGCTCCAGGTCGCGCGGCTCCGCGATCGCGCAGCGCACGATGAAGCAGTCGTCGCCGGTGAGGCGGTGTGCCTCCAACACTTCCGGCATGGCTTCGAACAAGTCCTGGTACTTGCGGATCGACGCGTGCGTGGTCTGGATGCGGATGAAGGCCTGCAGGCCGACGCCCACCGCCTGCAGGTTGATGCGCGCGCCGTAGCCTTCGATTACGCCGGCCTCCTCGAGCTTGCGCACGCGTTCGCTCATCGCCGGCTGCGACAGGCCGATGCGCTTGCCGAGCGCCGAGAGGCTTTGCCGCGCATCGCGCTGCAGTGCCTCCAGGATCAGCCGATCCTTCTTGTCGAGTTCCACCTGGGCTCCCTCTGGTACTCCGCCGATGACGCATCGGTTTCGAGGCTCGAACTCCGATGACCGGCCCTTGGATCGGCATGCCGGGCTGCGTATCGTAGCGACATGAAAACCACCACCCTCCTGCTGCTGGCCGGCATCAACGACTCCGGACCGGGACATTGGCAGACGCTGTGGCAACAGGCCGATCCGGCCATCGCCAAGCTCGAACACGACGAATGGGACCGGCCGGATCGCCTGCGCTGGGTGCAGGAGCTGGAGGCCGAGGTCGACCGGCTCGGTCCGCGCGTCACGCTGGTGGCGCACAGCCTGGCGTGCCTGCTCGTCGCGCACTGGGCAGCGAGCACGCGGCACGCGATCGACGGCGCGCTGCTGGTGTCCGTGCCCGACCCGGATGGTCCCGCATTCCCGAAAGACGCGAAGCACTTCGGCCGCATCCCGATGCTGCGCCTGCCGTTCGCGAGCACCGTCGTGTGCAGCAGCGATGACCCCTATGGGTCCGAGGCCTGCATGCGCGGCTGGGCCGAGACCTGGGGCAGTCGCTTCGTCTGCATCGGTGCGCGTGGACACGTCAATGCTGCGAGCGGACTCGGTACCTGGGACGAAGGCCGCACGATCCTGCGAGAACTGACGAGCCGCAGCTGAGCAAGTGCCGGCTACAGGTGCTTCGCCAGCAGCATCCGCAGGCCCGCGAAGCCGAAGAACAGCGCGAGCGTTCCTTCGAACACGCGGCGGATCGACCGGTAGACGCGCCGCGCGACGGCGGTCGAGAACAGCATCGCGTAGCTCGCGAAGATCAGCACGCCGAGCAGCGCGCAGGCGCCGAACACCACCAGCGAATCCACGGGCGTCGCTTGCGACGGCAACCCCATCGAGATCGTCGACAACCAGACGAAGATGGCCTTCGGGTTGGTGATGTGCATCGCCACACCCTTCAGCAGCAGCTTGCGCCGGCTGCCGCCGTCGACGGCCGCGGCGGCCAGCGATGCAGCGTCGTCCCGCGACAGCGCGGACCGGCCCGCCTTGAAGGCCAGCCACAGCAGGTACAGGCCGCCGAGGATCTTGACCACGGTCAACGCGCCCGACCATGTCGCGAGCAAGGACGCCAGGCCCAGCGCCGCCATCAGCCCCAGCGTCCACGACGACAACGTGATGCCGGCAGCCAGTGCCAGCGCCTGGCCTCGCCCGCCGGTCATCGCCGTTCCCATGATCGCGACGATGCTCGGACCGGGGCTGGCTGCACCGATGAAATAGGCGGTGCACGCGACGGCGAGGTTGGGGTTGTCGAGCATCGTGCGAGCGCTCCCATCACGTCAGCTCGAAGCCGAGCCGGTTGGCAACCTGTTGCAGCACGCCTTCGAGATCACGGTCCCCGCTGCTGTAGCGACCGATCACGCCGAACTCCTCGAAGGGGGACTGGGTGAAGCCTTCCTCGATGTCGTCGTACCAGATGGCCGTCGTGCCGATCACGCCGACAACCCAGAATCCTCCGGCCTGATCGCGGTAGCGCGGTTCGCGCCAGAGCCTGGGCGATACGCGCAGCGTCTCCCACAGCTTGGCCATGCGGGGGCCCATGCGCCGTTCTGCGGCGAGGATCATGTCCCACAAGGCTGTTTCAGCGATCATTCCGGCGTCACCCATCTCGTCCCTTTCGCCTCACCTTCCGTCCCCGTAGTGTGCATGCCACTGCACGCGGGACGTGATCTCGGACATGGTGATTCAATGGCAAGGCGGCGCGGGCCGCGGCAGTTTAGCCTTGGAGGTCCGCAGCGCCGCCCTGCCCATGCCCCTCAGCCACCGCATCGACTTCCTCCTCCCCGCCGACAAGGTCGCCCAGGCGCTGATCGGCGCCTGCGTCTACCTCGACGGTGTCGGCGGCCGCATCGTCGAGACCGAGGCCTACGACCGCGAAGACGCGGCCTCGCATGCGTACAACGGCCAGACGCCGCGCAACGCCGCGCTGTTCGGCCCGCCCGGCCGCGTCTACGTCTACCGCTCGTACGGCATCCACTGGTGCCTGAACTTCGTGTGCCGCGAGGCCGGCCATGCCGCCGGGGTGTTGATCCGCGCCATCGAGCCGCTGAAGGGCCTGGACACGATGCGCGAACGGCGCGGCGTCGACGATTCGCGCCTGCTGTGCAGCGGCCCCGGGCGCCTGGGCCAGGCGCTCGGCGTCGATGCCGATTTCAACGGCATGCGCCTGGACCGCCGGCCGTTCCGCCTGCAGGCCGCCCCGCTCGCGGTGCCCGTGCTCCGCGGCCCGCGCATCGGCATCAGCAAGGCCGTCGACCTGCCCTGGCGCTTCGGCCTGGCCGGCTCGCGTTTCCTCAGCAAGCCCTTTCGCTGAATGGGCCGAAGCCGGCTGCACAACAATCGGCCCATGAACAGACTCTCGGTTCCCAAGGACAAGCTCAAGTTCGTGCTGCTCGAAGGCATTCACGCCTCGGCGGTCGACACGCTGCGGCGCGACGGCTACTCGCAGGTCGTCACGCTGCCCAAGGCGCTGGCCGGCGCCGCGTTGCACGACGCGATCGCCGATGCGCATTTTCTCGGCATCCGCTCGCGCACCCAGCTGACGGCCGAGGTGCTGAAGGCCGCGCCCCGGCTCGTCGCCGTCGGCTGCTTCTGCATCGGCACCAACCAGGTCGACCTGCGCACCGCGATGGACCTGGGCGTGCCGGTGTTCAACGCGCCGTTCTCCAACACCCGCAGCGTGGCCGAGCTGGTGCTGGCCGAGATCATCATGCTGATGCGCGGCATCCCGGCCAAGAACGCCATCCTGCACCGCAACGGCTGGACCAAGAGCGCCGAGAACTCGTTCGAGGTGCGCGGCAAGGTGCTGGGCATCGTCGGCTACGGCCACATCGGCACGCAGATCGGCGTGCTCGCCGAACAGCTGGGCATGGCCGTCGTCTTCCACGACATCGAGGCCAAGCTGCCGCTGGGCAATGCCCGCGCGGTCGACGGCCTGGACGAACTGCTGGCCACGTCCGACGTGGTCACGCTGCACCTGCCCGAGCTGCCGTCGACCAAGGGCTTGATCGGCCGCGCGCAGATCCAGGCCATGAAGCCGGGTGCGCACCTGATCAATGCGTCGCGCGGCACGGTGGTCGACATCGACGCGCTGGCCGACGCGCTGAAGAGCGGCCACCTGCTCGGCGCCGCGATCGACGTCTTCCCCGAAGAGCCGCAGGGCAACGACGCGCGCTTCGAATCGCCGCTGGTCGGCATGGACAACGTGATCCTGACGCCGCACATCGGCGGCTCGACGCTGGAGGCGCAGGCCAACATCGGCAAGGAGGTGGCGGCCAAGCTGGTGCGCTACAGCAACAACGGCTCCACCACGTCGGCCGTCAACTTCCCCGAGGTGGCGCTGCCCGAGCACACCGGCCGCAGCCGGCTGCTGCACATCCACCGCAACGTGCCCGGCGTGATCGCGCGGGTGAACGAGCGGCTGTCGAAGGCCGGCATCAACGTCGCGGCGCAGTACCTGAGCACGCGCGACGAGGTCGGCTACGTGGTGATCGACGTCGACACCGAGGCGCCCGAGGCGGCGCTGGCCGACCTGGCCTCGCTGCCGGACACGATCCGCTGTCGGATCCTGTATTGACGCGGCCGGTAGGTCATGGCCATTCGCGGCGGGCGAGATCGGCCGCGGCCTTGAACCCGGGATCCTGCAGCAGCAACTCGACCAGCTGGCGGGCCAGCGCCTTCCCCGCCAGCGAGTCGCTCGGGTAGTGCACGCCGGCGATCTCGCGGTTCTTCGCCACCTTGCCCGCCGCCTGCAGGAACTCGGCCTCCCGCTGCGGGAACCATGACGCCAGCAGGTAGGCCAGCGCATGCGCCTGCGTCGAGTGCCCGCTCGGGTAGGCCGGGTGGCCGGGGTGCAGCGGGTCGGCCTTGTCCGCGAACATCGGGTCCAGGTTCTCCGCACAGCAGTGGTACGGGCGCCCGCGGTTGAACTGCTCCTTGAACTGGAAGATCGGCCCGAGGATGTTGTCGAGCAGCAGGCTGTGCAGGGCCTTTGTCGCCGGCTTGGGCGGGCGGTCGGCCGAGCCGAGCACCTGCTGCACCGGCCAGATCGCGGTGCGCTCGCTCTCGGCCTGGGCCTGGATCTCTTCGCGATGGGCGGGTCGCTCCCGTTCCCGCAGCAGAAGGAGCGTGGCGCACTCCGCGCCGGCGTGCGGCGGTGGCGGGTCGAGCTTGACGAGTTTTTTCCAGTCCGCTGGCAGGTTCGGCGACGGCTGGTGGCTGCACTGGCGCCAGCGCCCGGTCCAGCCGTCGTCGGGAAACGTGCACGTCACGTCGGAAGTCTTGGCGCTGTCCATGGGGTCTCCTTGCCGTTGCTCAGTACATCCATTGGTCGAAGCTCAGCAGTGCGCAGTTCAGCGCATCCTTTTGCCAGTCCTTGCCGTCTGTCGTCCCGGTGAACCAAGCCACGGCCTCGTCGCGCGTACCGATGTACGGATGCGCGACGATGCGCGTCTGGGATTTCGGATCTCCGCAGTACTCGCGGTCGAAGTTCCACCAGCTCGCGTTCGACACCGCGCCGGCGTACACGCCGGGCGGACGGGTTCCAGACAGCATCTCCAGCGCGCCCGCCGGGCGCGGTGCCGCATTGGCCAGCTCGACCGCGCTGAAGGTCTTCTCGAGCTTGGCCAGAGGCGCTTGCATCCGGGCGTCCAACAGCCCGTGGGCCGGCTGCGCATCCGGATCGCTCGGTGGCCATCGGGTGCTCGAGCCCGTTTCGGTCACTGCCGTGAGGCTGCCTTGCGGCACCTTCACCACCTTGATCCACAAGAAGTTCTGCTTGCTGCCGATCGCCATGGTTCACTCCTAGAATTTGGATGCGCATCACCGATGCGCCAACGCAGCTTAGTGATCGGGGGGGCGATGAGCATCAACCATTTGACCTACGCCCTGCGGTTGATGGCCTCGATCGCGATCGCATGCGTGGTCGCGGCAGACAGCGCCACGATCCCCCGACGCCCGGTGATCGCATACATCGGCCACTGGACGGCCGACACCGATCGCGCGTTCCGGCGCTTCGTCGACACGATGCGCACGCGCCACCCGGCCGTCGCGGCCGGCGCGGTGTTCGAGTACATCGAAGGCTCGCTAGACGCCGAGGTGCTGCAACGCGCCGTGGCGGCGGCCGCGCTGCGCCGGCCCGCCGTGATGGTCGCGCCCACCGGCGATTCGGCGCGCGCCGCCCACCGGGCGCGGCTGGCGCTACCGGTCGTGTTCTCGTGCTACGTCGATCCGCTGCGCTCCGGCATCGTGCAATCGATGAGCCGGCCCGGCGCCAACATGACAGGCATCTCGCTGGCCGACACGCTGGACGGCAAGCGGCTGGAGATCCTGCGCGATGCCGCGCCGCAGGTGCGCACCGTGGCGGTGCTGACCGATCCCTCCTGGTCCAGCTACTACGGCGGCGAGGCGCGCGTGCAGGCCGATGCCGCCCGCCTCGGCATGACGGCGACGATCCTCTACGCCCGCGACCAGGCCGAGGTCGACGCGCTGATGGGCCGTGCCGACGCCGCCCGCTTCGACGCCTGGTACGTGATGCCGACCTACGTGTCCTATGTGGCCGAGCAGCGCATCATCGACCACATCCGCCGCCTCGGCCGCTACGGCCTGTTCGCGACGACGAATGAAGTGCGCGCCGGCGGCCTGATCGGCTATGCGCAGGACACCGCCTTCGTCTGGGACACGCTCGCCGACCTGGTCACGCGCGTGCTCGACGGCGAAGACCCGGGCTCGATCCCGGTCGAGCGGCCCAAGCGCTTCGTGCTCGCGGTGCGCACCGGGCCGGGCACCGAGGCGACGCCGCTGACGAGCACGATCGTCCGGCGCGCCGACCTGGTCTTCTGAATGACCGGGCGCCGCCGCACCGACAGCCCGCGGGCACCGCGCCGCTCGATCGCGCGGCGTTATGCGGTGCACGTCGGCGTGATCAGCGTCTCGCTGCTGCTCGCCTCGAGCGGGCTGGAGATGCTGTTCGGCTACCGCGAGGCGCGCCAGCAGATCGCCGGCGTGCAGGCCGTGCAGGCCGAGGCCGCCGCGCGTGAGATCACGCAGTACCTGCGCAACATCGAGGACGGCCTGCGCGACACCGCCAAGCTGCCCTGGGGCGACCGCGCCTTCGGCTGGCAGCAGAAGCGCGAGGAGTTCTACCGGCTGATGGTGCTGTTCCCGGCCATCGTCGAGCTGCAGGAGGTCGACGCCGACGGCCGCGAATCGCTGTACGTGTCGAAGAGCGAAGCGGACCGCATCGATTCGGGCGCGCCGCTGGCCGAGCGCGCGCTGCTGGGCGTGGCCGGCGACGCACCGCGTTACGGCAGCACGTTCTACCGCGAAGGCGCCGAACCGTACGTCCGGCTGGCCGCCGCCCAGGTCGCGCGCACGCCCAGCTGGACGGTCGCGACGCTGAACCTGCGCTTCCTCGGCGAGGTCGTGTCCGGGTTGAAGGTGGGCGAGAACGGGCGCATCTTCGTGGTCGACGCGTCGAACCGGCTGATCGCCCACCCGCGCGCCACCCACGTGCTGCGCCAGCTCGACCTGACGCAATTCGCGCCGGTGCAGGTGGCCCGCTCGCGTGCCGGCCCGGCGCCGCTGCTGGCCGCCGAGGACCACGACGACCTGGAAGGCCGCCCGGTCATCGTGACGGCGCGCCAGCTGCAGTCACCCGACTGGTTGGTGTTCGTCGAGCAGCCGCGCTCCGAGGCGCTGGAGCCGGCGCTCGCCACGCTGACCCGCACGCTGCTGCTGATCGCCGTCGGCGGCGTGCTGGCGCTGGTCGCCAGCATGCTGTTCTCGCGCCGCATGGCGGCACCGATCATCCGGCTGCGCCAGGCGACGCGCCGCATCGCGGCCGGCGACCTGGCGCACCGCATCGAGCTCGACACCGGCGACGAGATCGAGCAGCTGGGCGACGATTTCAACCGCATGGCGCGCCAGCTGCTGGAGTCGTACCGTGGCCTGGAAGCCAAGGTGACGCAGCGCACCGCCGAACTGGCGGTGCGCAAGGAAGAGGCCGAGCGGGCCAATGCCGCGAAGACGCGCTTCCTGGCCGCCGCCAGCCACGACCTGCGCCAGCCGATGCATTCGATCAGCCTGCTCGTCAGCGTGCTGCGCGACCGGCTGGCCGACGCGCAGCAGGCGGCGCTGGCCGACAAGGTGCTGCTTTCGGTGGCGGTGATGGAGCACCTGTTCTCCAGCCTGCTCGACATCTCGAAGCTCGACGCCGGCGCGGTGCACCCCGAGATCCAGCCGGTGGCGGTGGACAGCGTGCTGGCGCAGCTGGCCCATGCCTACGGGCCGCTGGCCGCGGCGCGGGGGCTGTCCCTGACGGTGGCGCGCTGCCGCGGCGTGGTGCGCAGCGACGCGGCGATGCTCGAGCGCATCCTCGGCAACCTGGTCGCGAACGCGATCCGCTACACGCGGCACGGCGGCGTGCTGGTGGGCTGCCGGCGGCGCGGCGCGGCGCTGTGCATCCAGGTGGTCGACACCGGCATCGGCATCCCGGCCGCCCACCTGGACGACATCTTCGACGAGTTCTTCCGCCTCGACGGGCTGTCGCTCGACGAGGAGAAGGGGCTGGGGCTCGGCCTGTCGATCGTCAGGCGCAGCGCCGAGATCCTGGGCCACCCGCTGCGGGTGCGCTCGGTGCCGGGCCGGGGCTCGATCTTCGAGATCGAGGTGCCGCGCGTCGACGACCTGCCGTCGCAACAGGCGATGCCGCCGCTGGACGACGTGGACCGCAGCGCGCTGGCCGGCGCTTTCGTGATGGTGATCGACGACGACGAGCGCAACCGCGACGCACTCGACGCGTTGTGCGTGCACTGGGGGTGCAGCGTGCTGGCGGTGGCCTCGGTCGAGGAGGGGGTGCGGCAGCTGGCGCAGCACCTGCGGGCGCCCGACCTGCTGATCACCGATTTCCGGATCGCGCAGGGCCATGACGGGGTCGATGGGATCGAGCGCATCCGCGCGCTGGTGCAGGAGGCGATCCCGGCGATCGTGGTGACGGCCGACGTCGCGTCGGGCCTGCAGCAGCGCGTTGCCGAGGCCGGTGCCGTGCTGCTGCACAAGCCGGTCGGCGCCGACCGGCTGCTGCGCGCCGTCAGCGCGGCACTGCGCCCGCGCGAAGACGCCGCCGCTACGGTCGATCGAAGCGCAGCCCCAGCTTGCCCGCCGCAATGACCGCCTGTGTGCGGGTGGTGACGTTGAGGGCCCGCAGCACCGCCGAGGTGTGCGACTTCACGGTGCCCGGCGCCAGGTCGAGCTCGCGACAGATCAGCTTCGCCGGCTTGCCCTGCAGGATCAGGTAGAGCACCTCGGCCTGGCGCGGCGTGAGACCGAGTTCCTCGGGGTGCCGTCCGCGGGCCGGGGCGGGCACGGGCTCGCCGGGGGGCAGCGCCGCGTGGCGCTCGGCGCCTGCATGGCGTCCGGCGAGGAAGACCGACGGCGGCAGGTAGATGCCGCGCGCCAGGATCAACTGCAGCGCACCGCCGAAGACGGCCGAGGTGGAACTCTTCGGGATGAAACCCATGGCGCCGGCGTCGAGTGCACGCAGCACGGTGTCCTTGTCGTCGGCCGACGACAGTGCGACGACCGGCGTGCCCGGGTGGCGCTCGCGGATCAACGCGATGCCGTCGAGCCCGGACATGCCCGGCAGTGCAAGATCGATCAGCACCAGATCGATCGCCGGCTGGCGCGCAAGCTGCGCCAGGCCCTCTTCGCAGCTGCCCGCCTCCCACACCGTCAGCGGCTGCGCCAGTGGACGCAACAACAGCGCGATGCCCTCGCGGAACAGGGCGTGGTCATCGATCAGCAGGACGTTCATCCCGTCGCCTCCTCGGGCCATCTTAACGACGCCTGCCGTCGTGGGCACCATGCGGTGCTCAGCCTTCGGGCTCAGCCACATGGCCGATGGGCGCGCCGCACGGGCGGTGCTGCAATCGGGCCCTCAACCCGGGGAGCTCGCATGGACCTGACGACTTCACTGCTGCAGCACGGCGCGCACGCGGCCTTCGTGTGCGACGCGTTCGAGGACGGCGACGACGAGCCGGAGTCCGGCCCGGTCGAGCAGACGCTGCTCGGCGTGCTGGATGCCGTCGACTACGGCTTGTTGCTGCTGAGCGGCAACGGCAGCGTGGTCTGGGCCAACCGCATCGCGCGCCACGAATGCGGCGCGGCGGGCCGGCTGCGCACCGTCGCCGGGCGCGTGGCCGGTCCCGATGACGCGACCCAGCGCCGCCTTCGCGAGGCGATCGCCGGGGCCTGCGAGGGCCGGCGCTGCCTGGTGCCGATGCCGGCGCGCGGCGATGCCGCGCCGTGGTCGGTGGCGGTGCTGCCGCTGGCCAACGCGGCCGGCCGCAGCGACGATGCACGGGTGCTGTTGATGCTGGGCCGGTGCCAGGCCTGCCAGCCGCTCAGCATCGACTTCTTCGCGCGCGTGCACAAGGTGACGGCGACCGAGAAGACGGTGTTGCTGGCGCTGTGCCAGGGGCGGTCTGCGAGGGAACAGGCGCTCGAGTTCGGGGTCGCCGTGTGCACCGTGCGCACCCACATCAGCAACCTGCGGCTGAAGACCGGCGCAAGAAACATCGGCGACCTGGTGCGGATGGTGATGACGCTGCCGCCGATCGTGCCGGTGCTGAACTGAGCGCGTGACCTACGACGGGCTTGCGAGCTTGAGCCCGACGATGCCGGCGATGATCAGCGCGAGGCTTGCGAGGCGGGCGGCCGTCGCCGGCTCGGCGAACAGCACCATGCCGAGCAGGGCCGTGCCCACCGCGCCGACGCCCACCCACACTGCGTAGGCGGTGCCGACCGGCAGCGACTTCATCGCGACGCCCAGCAGCACCACGCTGATGACCATCGCGGCCACCGTGCCGACCGATGGCCACAGGCGCGTGAAGCCCTCGGTGTACTTGAGGCCGATGGCCCAGCCGATCTCGAACAGGCCGGCGGTGACGAGGATGATCCAGTTCATGGCGAGTCGGCCCGGGTTGCGACGACGGACGCGAGCCAGGCGGACACCAGGTTCGCAGGGAAGTACTCGTACCAGAGCGGGAAGTCGCCGGGCAGCATGCCGTCGAAGCCGCCCACCTGGATCAGGTAGAACGCGCAGCCGATCGCACCGACGCCGAACGCGGCGATGACGGCGCGGCCCTGCGAGAGCCGCGCGGCCATCAGGCAGCATACGTACGACGCGGCGCAGGACAGCGCGAGGTCGAAGACCAGCAGCGGCGTGGTCGGCTGGGCGAAATCGCCGTCGGTCAGCACCTGGGCCAGCGACGGCGCGACGACCCAGCCCAGCAGCAGCGACAGCAGCGCGAAGCCGGCGATCAGGCCGATCGTGCGCAGCCAGCTGCCGCGCTTGGGCGGCTGCGGATCCTCGACGCGGGCGTTCGGCGGGGCGTAGGGGTTGGACATCGGCGGTTTATAGCCCAGATGCCAGGGACGCTCGCGGCAGCAGCGCGAAACCCGCGATCAGCAGCACCGGCATGCAGGCGTAGGCGACGATGAACAGCCGGTGTGCCATCGGCGACTGCGGGATCCGACGGCCGATGGCCGGGTGACGCAGCGTGGCCCACACGCACAGGGTGGCCGCGACGAAGCCGGTGACCGAGATCCAGGCGACGGAGTGCAAGGCCCATGAGCCGGCCATGACGACCAGCAGGCAGAACGCGATCGAGATGTTCAATGCGGGCATCGGGTTATCTCAGTCGCACACCGGCCAGCAGCATCGCGATGGCGGCCGCGAGCCAGCCGTAGGACGGAGCCGCTGGTGCCTCGATCCAGGTGGCGTCGCACATGCGAAGCTGGAGGAACACGTCGGTGGTGTAGGCGCAGTCGGGGTCGGTGGCCTGGAACCAGGCGACGAGTCCGAGCAGGGCGACGAGCTGTAGCGCAATGCCGGCCGCGCGCACGAATCTCCGGCGTTGGTTGGGTGTCATGGGCGTCATCCGGGGCGCGGCCAGCGATGCCGCCGGGCCATTGTCTGCATCGCTTCACACTCAACCAACCGGGTCAGTGCCGGGCCTGTGCCGCGACAGTGGTAAAACCTCGGCTCTTTCAACCCAACGGAGATAGGCATGAGCGCCGACAAGGACCGCGGTATCCGCAGACAGAAGCAAAAGCGTGCGAAGGACCTGAAGAAGGAAACCCGCCTCGCCCGCGAAGCAGCCGCCCAGGCCGCCACCGCCAAGCCGGTGAGCAAGAAGGCCGCCTGATCGGGTGCCGCCTCAAGCGGCTTCGTCCAGGTCGCCCTTGACGACCCGGCGGATCACCTCGGCCGAGAAGCCGCGGCTCGCGAGAAAGCGCATCTGCTTCGCGCGCACCGCCGCGTCGGCCGCGGCCACGCCGAACTTGCGCGCCCACACCTCGTGGGCCCGCGCCAGTTCGCTGTCTTTCAGCCTCTGCGCGGTGTCGGCATCGAGCGCGACACCATGCTGCGCCAGCTCCTGGCGGATGCGCAGGTTGCCATAGCGTGCCGCGCGCACATGCACCCGGCTCTCGACGAAGCGCTGCTCGCTGAAGTAGCCCTTGTCGTGCAGCCAGGCGAGCACCTCGTCGACCTGCTGCTCGGCATCGTCCGGCAACGGGGCATCGGGCGTGCGCAGGTGCTGCAGCAGCTTGCGCCGCAACTCCTGCCGGCTGTGCTCGCGCTGTGACAGCAGCTGCACGCCGCGCCCGCGCAGCGACAGCCGTGTCTTCATGTCGCCCGGGCCAGCGCGCTCTTATTCGCGCGCTTCCTTCGGTTCCTTGGGGGCCTTCGGGGCCTTGGCCGGCTTGGACTCTTCGGCCTCGGCACCCGCGCCGGTGGGCAGCAGCGGGATGCCCATCGCCTCGCGCACCTTGTTCTCGATCTCGATCGACAGGTCGGGGTTCTCTTTCAGGAACTCGCGCGCGTTGTCCTTGCCCTGGCCGATCTTTTCGCCGTTGTAGGCGTACCAGGCACCGGACTTTTCGAGCACCTTGGCCTCGACACCCATGTCGATGACCTCGCCTTCGCGGCTGATGCCCTGGCCGTAGAGGATGTCGAACTCGGCGGTCTTGAACGGCGGCGAGACCTTGTTCTTGACGACCTTGACCTTGGTCTCGTTGCCGATGACCTCTTCACCCTTCTTGATGCTGCCGATGCGGCGGATGTCGAGCCGCACCGAGGCGTAGAACTTCAGCGCATTGCCGCCGGTGGTGGTTTCGGGGCTGCCGAACATCACGCCGATCTTCATGCGGATCTGGTTGATGAAGATGACCATCGTGTTGGTCTTCTTGATCGTGCCGGTGAGCTTGCGCAGCGCCTGGCTCATCAGCCGGGCCTGCAGGCCGGGCAGCGAATCGCCCATCTCGCCTTCGATTTCGGCCTTCGGCGTCAGCGCCGCGACCGAGTCGATGACCACCAGGTCGACCGAGCCGGAGCGCACCAGCGCGTCGACGATTTCCAGCGCCTGCTCGCCGGTGTCGGGCTGGCTGATCAGCAGCTCCTGCAGGTTGACGCCCAGCTTCTGCGCGTAGGCCGTGTCGAGCGCGTGCTCGGCGTCGATGAAGGCGCAGGTGCCGCCTTGCTTCTGCATTTCGGAGATGACCTGCAGCGTCAGCGTGGTCTTGCCCGACGATTCCGGGCCGTAGATCTCGACCACCCGGCCGCGCGGCAGGCCGCCGACGCCGAGCGCGATGTCCAGGCCCAGCGAGCCGGTGGAAACCACCTCGATGTCTTCGATCACCTCGCCCTCGCCGAGCCGCATGATCGAGCCCTTGCCGAACTGCTTTTCGATCTGCGCGAGGGCAGCCTGCAGGGCCTTGGCTTTTTCGGTGTTGAGGGTGGCGGCTTTGACGGGGGCATCCATGGGGGCGATCTCCTAGAGTTGCGCGGATTATCGCAAAGGCTGGATGTTTGTACAGTCTTTTCTGGTTCGGCACCCGATATCGATCAAGGTTCGCGCGGGGTCTCTCCCTACAATGACCGCAGCGGTCGCGATGGGTGGGACAGCGGGCCGCACAGGAGGCAGCCATGCGCGTATTGATCGCCGAAGACGACCAGGTGTTGGCCGACGGGCTGCTGCGTTCGCTGCGCAACGGCGGCTACGCGGTCGACCACGTGGCCAGCGGCACCGAGGCCGATGCCGCGCTGTCGGCGCATGAATTCGACCTGCTGATCCTCGACCTTGGGCTGCCCCGGCTGCACGGGCTGGAGGTGCTGCGCAAGCTGCGTGCCCGCGGCTCGGCGGTGCCGGTGCTGATCCTCACCGCCGCCGACAGCGTCGAGCAGCGCGTGCAGGGGCTGGACCTCGGCGCCGACGACTACATGGCCAAGCCGTTCTCGCTGCAGGAGCTCGAAGCCCGCGTGCGGGCGCTGACGCGGCGCGGCCTGGGCACTGCATCGAGCGTGATCAAGCATGGGCCGCTGACCTTCGATGCGACAGGCCGGGTCGCCTACCTCAACGACCAGATGGTCGAGCTGTCGGCGCGCGAGCTGAGCCTGCTCGAGGTGCTGCTGCAGCGTGCCGGGCGGCTGGTCAGCAAGGACCAGTTGGTCGAGCGGCTGTGCGAATGGGGCGAAGAGGTCAGCAACAACGCGATCGAGGTCTACATCCACCGGTTGCGCAAGAAGATCGAGCAAGGGCCGGTGCGCATTGCGACGGTGCGCGGCCTGGGCTACTGCCTGGAAAAGATCGCAGCTTGAACAGGGCCCCCCAGTCGCTGCGCTCCTGCCCCCGAGGGGCGCCGACCCTCGGCCCGGCAAAGCCGGATCCTGGGTCGTGGCTTGATCGGTCGCGCGCTTCGCTTGCTCTGCATGCGCGATGTGCTGTTCGTGGCCCGGATGCCAATCCGGGATCCCGGATTTCATCCGGGCTACGGTCATGAAGGAACAGCGGTCTCTTTTTGGCGAGATCCTCGACTGGATGCTCGCCCCGCTGCTGCTGCTGTGGCCGATGAGCGTGGTGCTGACCTGGCTGGTCGCGCAGGGCATCGCCAACAAGCCGTTCGACCGCCAGCTCGGCGAGATGGCACGCGTGCTGTCGCAGCAGGTCAGCGTGCAGGATGCGGGCGGCGCTGCCGGCCCGGCCAGCCTGTCGGCCAGCTTCGCGCTGCCGGCCAGTGCCGCCGAGCTGCTGCGCACCGACGAGACCGACACGCTGTATTACCAGGTGCTCGGCCTGGGCGGCCAGTACCTGAGCGGCGAGCGCGCGCTGCCGCTGCCCAACGACGAGGACCGCGCCGCCCCCGGTGTCGTGCGCTACCGCGACGACGAGATCAGCAACGAGCCGGTGCGCATCGCCTATGTGCGCGTCGGCGTGCCCGAAGGCCTGCCGGTCGGCACCGACACGCCGCTGGTGCAGGTGGCCGAGACGCTGGGCAAGCGCTCGCGCCTGGCCACCGAGATCATCAAGGGCGTGATGCTGCCGCAGTTCGTGATCCTGCCGCTCGCGGTGCTGCTGGTGTGGCTGGCGCTGGCGCGCGGCATCGCGCCACTGAACGAGCTGCAGCAGCGCATCCGCCGCCGCGAAAGCCACGACCTGAGCCCGATCGACGAGCGCGATGCGCCCGAGGAGGTCTCGCCGCTGGTGCGCGCCATCAACGACCTGCTGACCCGGCTCGACCGCAGCATCGGCACGCAGAAGCACTTCCTGGCCGACGCCGCGCACCAGCTGAAGACGCCGCTGGCCGGGCTGCGCACGCAGGCCGAGCTGGCGCAGCGCGAGATCGATGCCGGCGAGCGCGACCCGCAGGCGCTGAAGAAATCGCTGCAGCAGATCGCCCGCTCCAGCCAGCGCGCCGCGCGCATGGTGAACCAGCTGCTGGCGATGGCGCGCGCCGAGGACGCCTCGCAGGCGCTGCAGCACCAGCCGGTCAACCTGGCGCGGCTGGCCGCCGAGGCGGTGCGCGATTTCGTGCCGCGCGCGCTCGAGAAGCGCATCGACCTCGGCTACGAGGGCCCGGAGCGCGGCCCGGGCCTCACGGTACCCGGCCAGCCGGTGCTGCTGCGCGAGTTGATCCGCAACCTGGTCGACAACGCGCTGCAGTACACGCCCGAAGGCGGCACGGTGACGGTGCGCGCGGTCGACGATCCGTTCGGCCAGGTGGTGGTGGTGCAGGTGGAAGACTCCGGCCCCGGCATCCCGGCCGGCGAGCGCGACAAGGTGTTCCAGCCGTTCTACCGCTCGCTCGGCACCAATGTCGACGGTTCCGGCCTGGGCCTGGCCATCGTGCGCGAGATCGCGCAGCAGCACGGCGCGGAGATCACGCTGGAAGACGCCAACCTGCGCCACCGCCCCGGCCTCAGCGACCAGGCCGGCGCCGTGTTCGGGCCAGGGGCGCGCTTCACGGTGCGCTTCCCGGCCGTCGTGTCGGGCCTGACACCCCCTGCCGAAGCGCCGCAGTCGCATCCGACATAGACTGCTCCGGGTTAACCCGCGGAGTTTCCCGATGGCAGTCCATGAAGCACCCCACCACGGCGAGGCCCCGAACCGGCTCAGCCTCGACCTCGCGCTGCAGGGCGGCGGCTCGCACGGCGCGTTCACCTGGGGCGTGCTCGACCGCCTGCTGGAAGACGAGCAGATCAGCTTCAGCGGCGTCTCCGGCACCAGCGCCGGCGCGCTGAACGCCGCGGTGATGGCCACCGGCTACAAGAAAGGGCGCCGCGAGGGTGCGCGCGAGGCACTCACCGAGTTCTGGCGCGACGTCAGCCGTTCCGGATCGATCTTCTCGCCGTTCTCGGCCAGCCAGACGCACGCGCTGACCGACAACTTCAAGCTCGACAAGCTGCCCGGCTACCAGTGGATGAGCTCGTTCTTCCGCTCGTTCAGCCCGTACGAGTTCAACCCGCTCAACCTGAACCCGCTGCGCGACGTGCTGCGCCGCCACGTCGACGAGGAGGCGGTGCATGCGAGCGGGTTGCGCCTGTTCGTCACCGCCACCAGCGTCACCACCGGCCAGGCGCGCGTGTTCACCGGGCGCGAGATCACGGTCGATGCGCTGCTCGCGTCGGCCTGCCTGCCGTTCCTGTTCCAGGCGGTGCAGATCGACGGCGAGCCGTACTGGGACGGCGGCTACACCGGCAACCCGGCGATCTACCCGCTGATCTACCAGACCGCCGCGCTCGACATCGTGCTGGTGCGCATCAACCCGCTGATCCGCGAAGGCACGCCGACGCGCAGCGAGGAGATCATGGACCGCCTGAGCGAGATCACCTTCAACGCGAGCCTGATGTCGGAGATGCGCGCGATCTCGTTCGTGTCGCGGCTGGTGCGCGAAGGCAAGCTCGACCCGGGCCGCTACAAGGACCTGCGGCTGCACATGGTGGCCGACGACGACGGGCTGGGTCCGTACGGCGCGAACAGCAAGTTCAACACCGACCGCGCCTTCCTCGACGACCTGTTCGCGCTGGGCCGAAGTGCGGCCATGGCCTGGCTGAAGAAGCACCGCGCCGACATCGGCGTGAAGTCGACGCTGGATGTCGACCGCGAGTTCCTGCGCGGCCCGAAGAAGCACAAGGCCCCGTAGTCCCGCGCGGCATCCGTGAGCAAGATCCAACAGACGCGCGCAACCGATTGCGGCGATCATCGCGGTTTCGCGCCGCCGCTTGCTTTCCATGTCCGCCCCCACGCCGTCCGCCCCCCAGCCCCGCCCCGGGCTGATCACCCTCACCTGGCCGCTGTTGGCCGAACTGGTGCTGGGCCTGCTGGTCGGGCTGACCGGGCTGTGGCTGGCGTCGCGCCAGTCCGACACCGCGTCCGGCGCATTCGCTCTGGCCAACAACGTGCAGGCCTCGTTCTTCCTGCTGTTCCGCATCATCAGCATGGGCGTCAGCGTGGTGATCACGCAGAACCTGGGGGCCGGCAACCGGGCCGGCGCCGACGAGACGGCGCGGGCGGCACTGGGCGCGAGCACCTGGCTCGGCCTGGGGGCCGGGCTGGTGGTGGCGGCCTGCGCCAACCCGCTGCTGAGCGTGCTGAACGCGCCGGCCGACGTGCTGCCCATCGCCGGGCCCTACCTGCGCGTGCTGGCGGTGGCGCTGGCGCTGGATGCGTTCAACGCCAGCATGTCGTCGGTGATGCGCGCGCACCTGCATGCGCGCGACACGCTGATGAACATGCTGGCGATGCACAGCCTGCACCTGCTGATCTGCACGCCGTTGATGACCGGCTTCGGCCCGGTACCGGGCCTGGGCCTGCCGGGCTTCGCGCTGGCGATGGCGCTGAGCCGCGCGTTCGGCGTCGCCTTCCACCTGTGGCTGTGGCAGCGCCGGCTGGACCTGGTGCCGACGGGGCGCGACTGGTGGGTGATGCGCTGGCGCCGGCTCGGTCCGGTGCTGCACATCGGGCTGCCCGGTGCGGCCGAGAACGTGGCCTACCGGCTGGCGCTGCTGGTGACGATCGCGCTGGTGGCGCGCATGGGCGCGGCCGAGCTGGCGACGCACAGCTACACGATGCAGATCATGTACTTCATCCTGGTGTTCGGGCTGGCGATCGGCTTCGCGAGCGAGATCCTGGTCGGCCACCTGATCGGCGCGGGGCAACTGCATGCAGCGCACCGGCTGGTGCGCAAGAGCCTGCGCTGGGGGCTGCTGGTGTCGACCAGCCTGGCGCTGGTGGGTGCGCTGACGGCGCGGTGGACGATGCAGCTCTTCACGCACGACCCGCGCATCATCGAGGCCGCGACGACGCTGCTGTGGATCACGGTGCTGCTGGAGCCGGGGCGCACCTTCAACCTGGTGGTGATCAACGCGCTGCGCGCCACCGGCGACGCGAAGTTCCCGGTGATGGCGGGCGCGGCGTCGATGGTGTTCGTGATGGCGGGCGGCGCCTGGCTGCTGGGCGTGTACTTCGGGCTCGGGCTGGTCGGCGTGTGGATCGCGTACGCGGCCGACGAGTGGCTGCGCGGGCTGACGATGGCGGCGCGCTGGTACCGGCAGGGCTGGGTGCCGTCGGCGCGGGCGACGCACCGGCGCGTGGTGCGCCAACGGCACGGCCTGGCCGCGGCGTAGCCCGGAGGCCGTTCCGGGTCAGCGTTGCACGGGCATGCACAGCTCGCAGACCACGCGCCCCTCGTCCGGCAGCACCTGCTCCACCGGATACGTCTCGAAGAACGGCGCATCCCCCACCATCAGCCCCGAGGTCGGCAGCCAGTCGTTGAGCAGCTGCCGCCAGGCGTGCTGCATCTGCGGCCCCGGCCCGTCGTAGACCAGGCAGGCGTGCAGCCCGCCGGCCACCCGCTTGCGCGACACGCGCCCGCTGACCGGCTCGTGCCAGTTCGGCGGCAGCACCACGCAGGCGTCGAAGCGGCAGCGCGAGACCGGTGCGATGTCCGGATCGTCCAGCCCCATCCCCAGCCGCAGCTGGCCGCCCAGCCCCAGTGCCTCGATGCGCGGCATGAAGGCGGCCCAGGCCTGCGACACCATCGTCTCGTAGCGCCCCTGCACCCGCCAGTACAGCACCTCGCGTTCGGGCAACTGCTTGAGCACCACGGGGTAGGGCGGCCCGAATGGCAGCGGCTGCGTGCGCACCATGTGCTGGCGCCGCTCCCACAGCAGCTGCCCGCCGCGCCGCCACGCGGTCGGCGTCATGCCGAAGTGCCGCTTGAAGGCGCGCGAGAAGGCCTCGCCCGATTCGAAGCCGACCGCGAACGCGATCGTCGTGATGCTGTCGTGCGGCGCGTGGCGCAGCCGCCCGCCGGCCGCTTCGAGCCGGCGCCGGCGCACGAAATCGAGCAGCGTCTCGCCGGTCCACGCGCGGAACACGCGGTGGAAGTGGAACGGTGAAAAGGCCGCGACGTCGGCCAGCGTCTCCAGCCGCAGGTCTTCGGCCAGGTGCGCGTCGATGTGGTCGAGCACGCGGTTCATGCGCCGCAGGTGCGCCTCGGGGGGATGGCTCAACGGTCCTCTTGTCGCAGCAGTTCGAACACGCTCGCATCGTCCATCCCCGCGAAGCCGCGCTCGCAGGCCCGCGCAAACACCGCGGCAGCCGCTTCGCCGATGGCCGTCGCCGCGCCGGCCTTGCGCGCGACGCCCAGCGCCAGGTGCGTGTCCTTGTTCAGCAGCCGGGTGTGGGCGCGCGGCAGGTAGTCGCCGCGCAGCGCGCGCCGCAGCCGGTCGGAGCCGATCCAGCTCTGGCCGCTGGACTGCTCGATCACGTCCAGCGTGCGGCCCACGTCCAGCCCCATGCGCTCGGCCAGCGCCAGCGCCTCGGCCGCGCCGGCCAGGTTGATGCCGGCCAGCAGGTTGTTGACGAGCTTGGTGCGCGCCGCGTCGCCCGGCTGCTCGCTGATGCGAAACACGCGCGACGACATCGAATCGACCAGCGCGCGGTGGCGCTCGATCGCGTCGCCGGGCCCGGCCAGCATCAGGCTCATGCTGCCGTCGCGTGCGCGGTCGGGGCCGCCCGACATCGGCGCGTCGATGCAGGCGATGCCGTGCCGGTGCAGCCCGGTCGCGAAGCGCTCGACATCGGCCGGCGCGATGGTCGGGCACAGCAGCACCGTCGAGCCGCGCGCCAGGCCGCGCGCCGCACCGTGCGTGCCGAACAGCACCGCCTCGGTCTGCGCCGCGTCGACGACGGCGACGATCAGCACCTCGCTCGAGGCGGCCACGCCGGATGGCGTCGCGCAGGCCATCGCACCGAAGCTGACGGCCAGCGCCTCGCAGCGGTCGTCGATGTCGTGCACGGCGACGGGCCAGCCCAGCGACAGCAGCCGGGCGGCGATCGCGCCGCCCATGTTGCCGACGCCGACGATGCCCACGCGGGTGGCGGGCGGGGTGTTCGTGTGGAGGGGTGCGACTGCGTCTGCGGGGTGGTGCAGGCTCATGCGGTTCGTCCGGGGGTGGCGGCGAGGCGCACAGCTTAGCGCGTCGTGGGCCCTGCCCGTCAGCTCTGCATCAGCCGCCGGCTCTTTGCGATCGACATCAGGATGCCCAGCCCCAGCCCGAGCGTGACCATCGCGGTGCCGCCGTAGCTGATGAATGGCAGCGGCACGCCCACCACCGGCAGGATGCCGCTGACCATGCCCATGTTGACGAAGGCATAGGTGAACCAGCTCAGCGTCACCGAGCCGGCCAGCAGCCGCGTGAACACCGTCGGCGCATCGGCCGCGATCAGCAACCCGCGGAAGATCAGGAACGTGAACCCGAGGATCAGCGAGACGCAGCCGACCAGGCCGAACTCCTCGGAGAAGGCCGCGAAGATGAAGTCGGTGGTGCGCTCGGGAATGAACTCGAGGTGGGTCTGCGTGCCCTTCATGAAGCCCTTGCCCTCGACGCCGCCGGAGCCGATCGCGATCATCCCCTGGATGATGTGGAAGCCCTTGCCGAGCGGGTCGGTGGTCGGGTCGAGCAGCGTGCAGACGCGGTTCTTCTGGTAGTCGCGCAGCAGCGGCCACACCACGTCGGGCTGGCAGATGCGGTCTTCCGACACCACGACCGCGGTGATCGCCGCGCCGCCGATCACCAGCACCGGGACGATCAGCTTCCACGACAGCCCGGCGAAGAAGATCACGTACAGCCCGGCCGACAGCACCAGGATCGCCGTGCCCAGGTCGGGCTGCTTGACGATCATGCCGACCGGGATCGCCAGCAGCCCGAGCGCGACCACGAAGTCGAGCACCCGCAGCTGGCCCTCGCGGCGCTGGAACCACCAGGCCAGCATCAGCGGCATCGCGATCTTCATGATCTCGCTCGGCTGGATCACGACGCCCACGTTGAGCCAGCGCGTCGCGCCCTTCTTCGTGACGCCGATCACCGCGGTGGCGATCAGCAGCGCGACGCCCACCGTGTACAGCGGCACCGCCAGCCGCATCAGCCGCTGCGGCGGGATCTGCGCGACGACGAACAGGATCACCACCGACAGCAGCATGTTGCGCCCGTGGTCGACGAAGCGCGTGCCGTGGTCGAAGCCGGCCGAGTACATCGTCACGAGCCCGGCGGCGCCCAGCAGCAGCACCGCGATCACCAACGGCGCGTCGAAGCCGGTGAAGACCGGCTTCAGCCGCTGCCAGTACGAGGGCTTCTCGAAGACGATGCTCATCGCCGGTGGCCCTTGGACGTGAAGGCCGCGGCGGCGGGAGAAGCGGCAGCCGCAGGCGCGGAAGCCGCCACCGGCACCACCAGCTCGGGCGGCACGCTCGGGCCGGCCGCCGCGACGCCGTTGATCGACACCCCCGGCAGCGGCACCGACGCGGCGGGCCGCGGCTTGCCGATCGGCGCGTAGGTCTGGCCGCCGCGTGTCGCGAGGATGTCCTCCTCGCTCGGGTACTGGCCTTCGAGCACGAAGTCGAACACGCGGCGCGCGATCGGCGCGGCGGCGCCGGCCCCGAAGCCGGCGTTCTCGACCACCAGCGCGACGGCGATGTGCGGCTCGTCCAGCGGCGCGAACGCGGTGTACAGCGCATGGTCGCGGTGGCGCTCGTCGACCTTGCTGGCGTCGTATTTCTCGTTCGCCTTGATCTGGATCACCTGCGCGGTGCCGGTCTTGCCGCCCGAGCGGTAGGGCGTGCCCTGGAACGCGCGCGCCGCCGTGCCTTCCTGCGTCACGCCGTACAGCGCCTGGTGGATGATCTCCACGTGCTCGGCTTTCCAGTCGAGCGGCGGCAGCGCGTCGCCGGACAGCTTCTGCTGCGTGCGCGTCTCGACGTTCTCGATCGCGCGCACCAGGTGCGGCTTGAAGCGCTTGCCGCCGGCGGCCACCGCCGCCTCGGCCTGCGCCAGCTGCAGCATCGTGAAGGTGTTGTAGCCCTGGCCGATGCCCAGCGAGATGGTCTCGCCGGGGTACCACTTCTGCAATTCCTTGCGCTTGTAGGCGGTGCGCTTCCATTCGGTGGACGGCAGCGTGCCGCGCAGCTCGCCCTGCATGTCGATGCCGGTCAGCTGGCCGAGGCCGAGCGGCGCCATGAAGTCGTGGATCGCGTCGACGCCCAGGTCGTTGGCGAGGATGTAGTAGTAGGTGTCGCACGACTGCACGATCGAGCGGTACATGTCGACCATGCCGTGCCCGCCCTCCTTGTCGTCGCGGAACTTGTGGTTGCCGAACCAGAAGTAGCCGGGGTCGCTGATCGCCTGCTGCGGCGTGCGCTTGCCCAGCGTCAGCGCGGCCAGCGCCATCAGCGGCTTGTAGGTCGAGCCGGGCGGGTAGGCGCCGCGCAGCGCGCGGTTCAGCAGCGGCTTGTCGTCGGATTCGTTGAGCGCCTTCCAGTTCTCGGCGTCGATGCCGTCGACGAACAGGTTGGGGTCGAAGTTGGGCTTGCTGACGAAGGCCAGCACCTCGCCGTTGCGCGGGTCGATGGCCACCAGCGCGCCGCGGCGGTCGCCGAACAGCTCCTCGACCAGCGCCTGCAGCCGGATGTCGATCGACAGCACCAGCGTGTTGCCGGGCGTCGCCGGGTTGCTCTTGAGCTGGCGCACCGCGCGCCCGCCGGCGCTGGTCTCGACCTCTTCGAAGCCGGTCGCGCCGTGCAGCTGCGATTCGTAGGCCTGCTCGATGCCGAGCTTGCCCATGTACTCGGTGCCGCGGTAGTTGGCCTCGTCCTCCGACTCGTCGATCTTCTCCTTCTCGGCCGGGTTGATGCGGCCGATGTAGCCGATCAGGTGGCTGCCGACCTCGCCCAGCGGGTAGTTGCGGAACAGCCGCGCCTTGATGTCGACGCCCGGGAAGCGGAAGCGCTGCGCGGTGAAGCGCGCCACCTCCTCGTCGCTGAGCTTGGTGCGGATCGGCAGCGAGTCGAAGCTGCTCTTGGTCTCTTCCATCAGCCGCTTGAAGCGCTTGCGGTCGCGCGGCTGCACCTCGACCACCTGCGACAGCTGGTCGATCACGCCGTCCAGGTCGTCCACCTTCGACGGCGTGATCTCCAGCGTGTAGGCCGAGTAGTTGTTGGCCAGCACGACGCCGTTGCGGTCGACGATCAGCCCGCGGTTGGGCACGATCGGCACCACGGCGATGCGGTTGTTCTCGGCCTGCGTCTGCAGCTCATCGTGGCGCATCACCTGCAGCACGACCAGGCGGAAGGTCAGCAGCCCGAAGGCGAACAGCACGAACAAGGCGGCCGCGAGCAGCCGGGTGCGGAACCGCCCCAGCTCCTGCTCGACGTTCTTGAGTTCTGTCATGTCACGACCGCGTGGAGATCACAAGGGCCGGTTCTGGTCCGGATCCGGCGGCCGGCGCTGCGGTGCCAGCAGCACCCACGATGCCACCGGCCACAGCAGGCTTTCGAACACCGGCGCGAGCATCAGTTCCCAGCCCGGCAGCATGCCGCCCACCAGCATCCGCACCACCAGCGACACCGCGTGCGCCGCGACGAACAGCGGCAGGATCTGCAGCGCCTGCGACGGCAGCCCGAACCACAGCAGCCGGCGGTGGATGGTGATCGCGAAAAAGCTGAGCAGCGTGTAGGCGAGCGCGTGCTGGCCCAGCACCGCGCTGTCGTGCACGTCCATCATCAGCCCGAACACGAAGGCCGCGCCGACGCCGACGCGCCGCGGCTGGTGCACGTTCCAGAACACCAGCGCCAGCGCCAGCAGGTCGGGCAGCGCCGGGATGCGGCCGAACGGCACCAGGTTGAACAGGAAGGCCAGCAGCAGCGAGCCCCAGATGAAGAACGGGTTGGCCGGCAGCAGCAGCTGGTCGGAGCCGCGCGGCATCATTTGCGGCCTCCCTTGCGGCCGGCCGGCTTCGCGTTGGGGTCGACGGCGGGTTCGGGCTTGGGCTGCATCTGCAGGCCCAGCGGCTCCAGCACCAGCACGTGGCGCACCGCATCGGGCTGCGCGATCGGCGCGAGCGCGATGCGCGCGAAGCCGGTGTCGACGCGGCGGTCGACGCTGACCACCTTGGCGACCGGGATGCCCGACGGATAGACGCCGTCGACGCCGGAGGTGGCGAGCACGTCGCCCACCTGCACGTCGGCGTTGCCGGCCATGAAGCGCAGCTCCAGCCCGGCACCAGTCGAGTTGCCGAAGGCGGCGCTGCGCACCTGGGTGCGCATGTTCAGCACCGGGATCGCGGCGTCCTTGTCGGTCAGCAGCGTCACCTCGGCGCTGTACGGGAAGACCCGCGTCACCTGGCCCAGCACGCCGGCCTCGTTGATCACCGGTGCGGCCACCGTCACGCCCTGCTGGGTGCCGCGGTCGATGATGACCTTGCGCGAGTACGGATCGGGTGCGTCGTACAGCACCTCGGCGGTCTGCGAGCGCACCGTCAGCCCCGGGCGCAGGTCGAGCAGCGCGCGCAGCCGCAGGTTCTCCTGCAGCAGCTGCTCGACGCGCGCCGAGCGGGCGGCCTGCTCGGCCAGTTCGCGCCGCGCCCGGGCCTCGGCCGACAGCGCCTGCTGCAGGCCCATCACGTAGTCGCTGGCCGCGCTGACCGCGTCGACCGGCGCCCGCAGCGCCCGCTCGACCGGGTTCAGCACGGTGGCCAGCACCGCGCGCAGCGGCTGCGTCAGCTTGAAGCGGGTGTCGGCGACCATCAGGAACAGGGCCAGCGCGGAGAAGAACATCAGCCGCGTGAGAGCCGACGGGCCCTGTCGGAAGAAGGGCGGTGGGGTTCGGTCGAAAGAGCCCAACGGCATGTCTTTTGAAGCGAAAAAGCCGGCCGCGTCAGCGACGCGCCGGCCGTGTGATAAAGGTCACGTTCACTCGGATGTGAAGATGGATCCCAGCCGCTCCATCCGCTCGAGCGCCATGCCGCACCCGCGCACGACGCAGGTCAGCGGGTCTTCGGCCACCAGCACCGGCAGGCCGGTTTCCTCGGCCAGCAGGCGGTCGAGGTCGCGCAGCAGGGCGCCGCCGCCGGTCAGCATCATGCCGCGCTCGGCGATGTCGGCGCCCAGTTCGGGCGGGGTCTGCTCGAGCGCGTTCTTGACGCTGGAGACGATCTGGTTGAGCGGGTCGGTCAGCGCCTCGAGGATCTCGTTGCTGCTGATCGTGAAGCTGCGTGGCACGCCCTCGCTGAGGTTGCGGCCCTTGACTTCCATCTCCTTGACCTCGGAGCCGGGGAAGGCCGAGCCGATGTTCTTCTTGATCGCCTCGGCGGTGGGCTCGCCGATCAGCATGCCGTAGTTGCGGCGGATGTAGTTGATGATGGCTTCGTCGAACTTGTCGCCGCCGACGCGCACGCTGCCCTTGTAGACCATGCCGCCGAGCGAGATCACGCCGACCTCGGTGGTGCCGCCGCCGATGTCGACCACCATCGAGCCGCTGGCTTCGCTGACCGGCAGGCCGGCGCCGATCGCCGCGGCCATGGGTTCCTCGATCAGATAGACCTCGCTCGCGCCGGCGCCGAGCGCCGATTCGCGGATCGCGCGGCGCTCGACCTGGGTCGAGCCGCAGGGCACGCAGATGATGATGCGCGGGCTCGGCTTCAGCATCTTCGAGTCGTGGACCATCTTGATGAACTGCTTGAGCATCTGCTCGGTCACCGTGAAGTCCGCGATCACGCCGTCTTTCATCGGGCGGATGGCCTCGATGTTGCCCGGCACCTTGCCGAGCATGGCCTTGGCCTCGGCGCCGACGGCCTGGATGGTCTTCTTGCCGTTCGGGCCGCCTTCGTGTCGGATCGCGACGACCGAGGGCTCGTCCAGCACGATGCCCTTGCCGCGCACGTAGATCAGCGTGTTGGCGGTGCCGAGGTCGATGGCCAGATCGGTGGAGAAGTAGCGGCGCAGGGATGCAAACATGTGCGGGTGTTCTTGTTGGCGTCGACCGGCCGGGGGGCCACTCGCCGCGAGCGCGAAATTTGGGAGTCCAACCTGGGGAGTCCAACCGGGGTCCGCGAGCCGCTCGAAAGTCCTGCAAACCCTTGAATTTGCACGCCGAAAGAGGCTTGTGGATAACCGGGGATAATACCCCAACACCCCTGGAATTCAGCCCCGTCGGCACCCTCTCCAACGCTCAAATTCCCCATGGCCCTGGACTCCAAAGACGTCAGCCGCATCGCGAACCTCGCCCGTCTCGAACTCAAGCCCGCCGAAGAGGCGGCGATGCTGCAGCAATTGAACGGATTCTTCTCGATCGTCGAGCGCATGGGCGCGGTCGACACCAGCGGTGTCGAGCCGCTGTACACGCCGCTGTCGGCGGTGCAGGAGGTGGCGCTGCGCCTGCGCGACGACGTCGTCACCGAGACCGACCGCCGCGAGGCCAACCAGCGCAGCGCGCCGGCCGTCGAGGACGGCCTGTTCCTCGTGCCCAAGGTCATCGAATGAAGCACGACCTCCACCAACTGGGCGCCGCCGAGCTCGGCCGGGCGCTGGACGCGGGCCAGGTCTCCAGCGTCGAGGCGACGAAACATCTGCTCGCACGGGTTGCCGCGCACCAACAACTCGGCGCCTTCCTGTGCGTGGACGCCGAGGGCGCGCTGCAGCAGGCGGCCCGCGCCGATGCGCGCCGCGCCGCCGGCGAGACCGGCGCGCTGCTGGGCGTGCCGCTCGCGCACAAGGACATCTTCGTCACCGAGGCGCTGCCCACCACCGCCGGCTCGAAGATGCTCGAGGGCTACCGCAGCCCGTTCGACGCCACCGTCGTGACCCGGCTGGCCGCGGCCGGCACGGTGACGCTGGGCAAGCTGAACTGCGACGAGTTCGCGATGGGCTCGGGCAACGAGAACTCGGCCTTCGGGCCGGTCCGCAACCCCTGGGACCGCTCGCGCGTGCCGGGCGGATCGTCCGGCGGCTCGGCCGCCGCGGTCGCGGCGCGCCTGGTGCCGGTGGCCACCGGCACCGACACCGGCGGCTCGATCCGCCAGCCGGCCAGCTTCACCGGCATCACCGGCATCAAGCCGACCTACGGCGTGTGCTCGCGCTACGGGATGATCGCGTTCGCGTCCAGCCTCGACCAGGCCGGGCCGTTCGGCCGCAGCGCCGAGGATTGCGCGCTGCTGCTGTCGGCGATGAGCGGCTTCGACGAGCGCGATGCCACCAGCGCGCAGCGCCCGCCGCAGGACTACACGGCGGCGCTCGTACAGCCGCGCCAGGGTGCCACGGCCGCGCAGCCGCTGAAGGGGCTGCGCATCGGGCTGCCGAAAGAGTTCTTCCCGGCCGCGCTGGCCGCCGATGTCAACGGGGCGCTGCGCGCCGCGCTGGCCGAACTGGAAAAGCTGGGCGCGACGCTGGTCGACGTGAGCCTGCCGCGCACCGAGCTGTCGATCCCGGTCTACTACATCATCGCGCCGGCCGAGGCCAGCTCGAACCTGAGCCGCTTCGACGGCGTGCGCTTCGGCCACCGGGCCGCGGCGTACGGCGACCTGCTCGACATGTACAAGAAGAGCCGGGCCGAGGCTTTCGGCGCCGAGGTCAAGCGCCGCATCATGATCGGCACCTACGTGCTCAGCGAGGGCTACTACGACGCCTACTACCTGCAGGCGCAGAAGCTGCGCCGCATGATCGCCGACGATTTCCAGCGCTGTTTCGCGCAGTGCGACATGATCGCCGGGCCGGTGGCGCCGACGGTGGCCTGGAAGCTGGGCGACAAGAGCGACGATCCGGTGGCCAACTACCTGGCCGACATCTTCACGCTGCCGGCCAGCCTGGCCGGCCTGCCGGGCATGAGCCTGCCCGCCGGCTTCGGCGAAGGCGGCATGCCGGTGGGCCTGCAGCTGATCGGCAACTATTTCCAGGAGGGCACGCTGCTGCACGCGGCCCACGCCTTCCAGCAGGCGACCGACTGGCACGCCCGCGCACCTTCGACCTGACCATGGCAAGCACCCCTCCCCTGATCCGCGGCTACGAGGTCGTCATCGGCCTCGAGACGCACGCCCAGCTGTCCACGCGCAGCAAGATCTTCAGCGGCTCCAGCACGCAGTTCGGTGCCGCGCCCAACACGCAGGCGTCGGCCGTCGACCTGGCGCTGCCGGGCACGCTGCCGGTGATGAACCGGGGCGCGGTCGAGCGCGCGATCCGCTTCGGGCTGGCGGTTGGCGCGACGGTGGCGCCGCTGTCGATCTTCGCGCGCAAGAACTACTTYTAYCCCGACCTGCCSAAGGGCTACCAGATCAGCCAGTACGAGACGCCGGTGGTGCAGGGCGGCTCGGTCGAGTTCTTCGTCGGCGACCAGCGCCACAAGGTGCAGCTGACGCGCGCCCACCTGGAAGAAGACGCCGGCAAGTCGCTGCACGAGGACTATGCCGGCCAGASCGGSATCGACCTGAAYCGCGCCGGCACGCCGCTGCTGGAGATCGTCACCGAGCCGGACATGCGCGCCAGCACCGAGGCGGTGGAGTACGCGAAGGCCCTGCATTCGCTGGTGGTGTGGCTCGAGATCTGCGACGGCAACATGCAGGAAGGCAGCTTCCGCTGCGATGCCAACGTGTCGGTGCGCAAGCCCGGTGCCGAGCTCGGCACGCGGCGCGAGATCAAGAACCTGAACAGCTTCAAGTTCTTGCAGCAGGCGATCGACGCCGAGATCCAGTGGCAGATCGACCTGCTCGAGGATGGCGGGAAGGTCCAGCAGGCCACGGTGCTGTTCAACCCCGACAGCGGCAAGACCGAGATGATGCGCACGAAGGAAGATGCGCACGACTACCGCTACTTCCCCGACCCCGACCTGCCGCCGCTGGTGATCGCTCCCGAATGGATCGAGCGCGAGCGTTCGCAGATGCCCGAGCTGCCGCGCGTGATGGCCGAGCGCTTCCAGAAAGAGTACGGGCTGCCGGCCTACGACGCGTCGATGATGACGCAGAGCAAGGCCTTCGGCGCCTGGTTCGAGGCCGCGGCCAAGGCCTGCGGCCAGCCGAAACTGGTGGCCAACTGGCTGATGGGCGAGGTGTCGCGCCGGCTCAATGCCGAGGAGAAGGACATTGCGCGCAGCCCGGTCGATGCGGCGACGCTGGCGGCGCTGATCGGCCGCATCGCCGACGGCACGATCTCGAACAGCGGCGCGCGCCAGGTGTTCGAGCAGCTGTGGTCCGAGGGCGGCGAGGTCGATGCCATCATCGAGGCCAAGGGCCTGAAGCAGATGAGCGACACCGGCGAGCTGGAGCGCATCCTCGACGAGGTGCTGGCGGCCAATGCCAAGTCGGTGGAGGAGTTCCGCGCCGGCAAGGACAAGGCGTTCAATGCGCTGGTCGGCCAGGCGATGAAGGCGACCAAAGGAAAGGCCAACCCGTCGCAGGTGAACGAGCTGCTCAAGAAGAAACTCGGTTGACGGCGGCCCCCGGATTGGCATCCGGGCTACGAGTCCGAGCGGGCCGAGCGCCGGGCCGCCCCAAGCCGGCCCGCATCCCCTCGGGGGATCGACCGGCGTACCCGCCGGGCGAGGGGTCGTCATGTCACCCGGATGACAATCCGGGACCGCACGGCAGCCGGCGTTATCTCTTTCGCGGCGGTGGGGCCGACGCCGCCGGCAAGGCCCCCATCGACCCCGGCGACGCCCCGCCCCACAGCTTCTTCAGGCGTTCCAGCTCGACGTCGTAGAGGTTGTTGATGCGCACGATCTCGTCCTGCTGGTTCTGCACCAGCGAGCGCTGCGCGGCCACCGCGGCATCGTTGGCGTCGAGTTGCTGGCGCAGCTTGGACGGCGGTTTCTTGCCCTTGTAGAACTCGAGTTCGTCGGCCAGCGGCTTGCGCGCCTGCTCGAGCTCGGCCAGCCGTCCCTGCGAGAACGCGACCCCCTTGCGCACGTCGTCGAGCGCCGCTTCGCGCGCCTTCATGTGGGTGGCCTCGTTGGGAAAACGCGTCACCAGGTTGCGGTCGCGCCGGATGGCGTCCTGCTGCGCGACGCGGTCGGCCGCGGCCTGGCGCTCCCGGGCTTCGGCCTCGGCGCGCTCGTCCGCCGTCATCGTCGGCGGCACCACCTGGCGCACCGAGCCGTCGGCATTCAGCATGCGCTGCTCGCGCGCCGAGCATTCGGCGATCGGCCGGTCAGACGTCAGGCGGCGCCCGCTCGCGTCGACGCAGCTGTAGATCGCGGCGCCGGCACTGCCGCTGGCGGCCACCAGGGCCACGATCAGCAGCGCCTGCCTCCCCGGGTTTGCCCTTCCCATCGCATTGGACAGCCTCGCCATTTACACCCCGTAACGGTCTCTGTAGGCGGCCACGCGTGCCAGGTGGCTGTGCAGGGCCGGGTCGTCGTTGTGTTGCAGATACTGCAGCAAGTCCGCCAGCGTCGCAATGGCGAGTACCGGCATGCCGTACGCTGCTTCGAATTCCTCAACGGACGACCGCTCGCTCAGGTTGTCATCGCTGCCCTTGCGTTCCATGCGGTCCATCGCGATCAGGACCGAAACCGGTTGCGCCCCGGCGGCGCGGATCATGTCGACCGATTCGCGCTTGGAGGCACCGTCGGTGATGACGTCGTCGATGATGACGACGCGGCCCTTCAGCGGCGCGCCGACCATCAGGCCGCCTTCGCCATGGTCCTTGGCTTCCTTGCGGTTGTGGCAGAACGGCACGTTGCGGCCCAGGCGCGCCAGGGCCACCGCGGTGGCCGATGCGAGGGTGATGCCCTTGTAGGCCGGGCCGAACAGCATGTCGAACCCGACGCCCGAGGCGAGCAGGCGCCGCGCATAGAATTCCGCGAGGCGGCCCAGCTTGGCGCCGTCGTCGAACAGGCCGGAATTGAAGAAATAGGGCGACAGCCGCCCGGCCTTGGTCTTGAATTCCCCGAACCGCAACACGCCGGCTTCCACCGAGAAGCTGACGAAATCTTTGGCCAGGGTGTCAGCGGTGGGGCTCATCGGAGGTCTTTCGTGTTCCGTCTGGTGTCTTTGAATCTGAACGGCATTCGGTCCGCGGCCACCAAGGGTCTGGTGCCCTGGGCCGAAAGCATTGGCGCCGATTGTATGGGGGTGCAGGAGGTCAAGGCCCAGGCCGCCGACATCGCCGGCCGCTTCGAGCGCGTGCACGACATGGACGGCCATTTCCACTTCGCCGAGAAGAAGGGCTACTCGGGCGTCGGGCTGTACACCCGCAAGGCGCCGAGCGACGTGGTGGTGGGCTTCGGATCGCCGGAGTTCGATGCCGAAGGCCGCTACATCGAGGCGCGCTTCGACACCCCGAAGCGCAAGCTCAGCATCATCAGCTGCTATTTCCCGAGCGGCTCCAGCGGCGAGGAGCGGCAGCTGGCCAAGTTCCGCTTCCTGGCGCTGATGACGCCGTACCTGCAGCGGCTGAAGGCCGAGCGCGAGTTCATCCTGGTCGGCGACATCAACATCGCCCACAAGGAGATCGACCTCAAGAACTGGCGCAGCAACCAGAAGAACAGCGGCTTCCTGCCCGAGGAACGGGCCTGGATGACGCACACGCTGGACGAACTGGGGCTGGTCGACGTGTTCCGCACGCTGAACCAGAAGGCCGAGCAATACACCTGGTGGAGCAACCGCGGCCAAGCCTGGGCGAAGAACGTCGGGTGGCGGCTCGACTACCACCTGGCGACGCCTGCGCTGGCCGCGAAGGCGCTGCGCGAGCACATCTACATCGAGCAGCGCTTCTCGGACCATGCGCCGCTGGTCATCGACTACGACTTCACGCTGTGAGCGGCACGAAGCGCTGAAAAGCGCCGCAGGCCACGGCCTGTTCGCCGCATGCGCGAAGCGCGCGTCGCTGAAGAATGAGGGCCGCCCACCGGCGCGGGCCCCCTTCATTCCATGACGAGACGACGCGAGGATTCCCGATGATCAAGACGCTGACGACGCTGGCCCTGTCCGGCCTGGGCCTGCTGGCCGCCACCGCCCATGCCGGCGAGGTCTACACCGGCCTCGGCACGCACGGCGCGATGCTGGGCTTTGCGCAGCCGGTGGCTCCGTCGGTCACGCTGCGCGCCGACGTCGCCTCGCTCGGCAAGCACGGCACCACCGAGACCGAGAACAACATCAACTACGACGCCGAGCTGAAGTTCAGCCGCGCCGGCCTGTTCGCCGACTGGTTCTTCAGCGGCGGCTGGCGCCTCACCGGCGGCGTGACCTTCAACGCGATGAAGCTCGACCTGGTCGGCCGTGCCAACAACAACCAGATCACGATCGGCGACACCACCTACACGACGCAGGCCGGCGACCGCTTCGATGCGCAGGTCAAGTTCCCGTCGACGACGCCCTTCGTCGGCTTCGGCTACGGCCACCAGGCGACGACCGAGGGCGGCTGGGGCTTCCACTTCGACCTGGGCGCGAGCATCGGCCGCGCCACCGTCAGCTCGGCCGTCAGCGGCCCGACCTTCGACAGCATGACCGGCGCGCAGCGCGACCAGCTGAACGCCGACGTCAACAAGGAAACCCAGGAGCTGCGCGACGGCGTCGGCAGGATCCGCGCGATCCCGCAACTGAGCCTGGGCGTGAACTACCGCTTCTGAGGCCCGCAGGTCGAGCTAGCATCGCGGCATGCAGCTCGACACCCTCGAATCCGAAACCGGCCCGAACCCGACGGCCAGCATCATCTTCCTGCACGGCCTGGGCGACAGCGGGCACGGCTTCGCGCCGTTCGCGCACGAACTCGACCTGTCCGCCGCCGGCCCGGTGCGCTTCATCTTCCCGCACGCACCGACGCGTCCCGTCACCATCAACGGCGGCCACGTGATGCGCGCCTGGTACGACATCCTCGGCGCCGACCTGGTGCGGCGCGAGGACGAGACCGGCCTGCGCGAGTCGCAGGCGCTGGTCGATGCGCTGATCGCCCGCGAGCGCGCCCGCGGCATCCCGGCCTCGCGCATCGTGCTGGGCGGCTTCTCGCAGGGCTGCGCGATGACGCTGCTGACCGGCCTGCGCCACGCCGAGCGCCTGGCCGGGCTGATCGGCCTGTCGGGCTACCTGCCGCTGGCGGCCCAGACCGCCGCCGAACGGCACGGCGCCAACCACGGCGTGCCGGTCTTCCAGGCGCATGGCCGGCAGGACCCGGTGATCCCGATCGCGCGCGCCATCGCCTCGCGCGACGCGCTGCTCGCGCTCGGCCATCCGGTGGAATGGCACGAGTACCCGATGCCCCATTCGGTCTGCGGCCCCGAGATCGCCGACCTGACGCGCTGGCTGCTGGCGCTGCTCGGCCCCGGTAAATAAATCACAAACCGGCACGGCGGTATTCACCCCCTGCCGGCATCTGACATCACTACGCTGTAACAAGGTGAACAGCTCCGCTGTGTCGCCTTTTTCGAAGGACAGCGCCATGTTGGATGAACTGCTCTCCCCCCCGGCCGAAACCCGCCAGCCCGGCCACGCCCCCAGCGCACGCAGCAACCGGCAGCCCATCGCCTACGTCGGGCCCGAGCGCCGCCATGCCACCTCGGCGATGGCGCACTGGCTGACGCTGATGCTCGACGAGATGGATCACGGGCTGCTGCTGGTCGATGCCGCCGGTGGCCTGCGCCATGCCAACCAGCTGGGTTGGCAGGCGCTGCAGGACGGCGATTGCCTGCGCGCCACCCAGGGCCAGGTGCACCCGCGCCATGCCGAGGAACTGCCCGCCTACCTGGCTGCCCTGGTGGGCGCCTGCACCGGCCGGCGCCGCATGCTGAACCTGAGTCGCGAGAACGGCGTGATGCCGGTCGCCTTCGTGCCGATGCCGGTGCCGGAAGACGAGCGCCTGGCGATGCTGGTGCTCGGCAAGCGCCACCGCTGCGAGGCGCTGACGCTCGACTTCTTCGCCCGCACGCACAGCCTGACGGCGGCCGAGACCAAGGTGCTGTGCGGCCTGTGCGAAGGCCTGCGGCCGAAGGAAGTGGCGCGCGAGGCCGGTGTCGCGGTGTCGACGGTGCGCTCGCAGATCAGCAGCATCCGCACCAAGACGCAGACGGCGAGCATCGGCGACCTGCTGAACCGCGTGGCCGTGCTGCCGCCGATCACGCCCGCGATGAAGACCGGCTTGTCTCATTGACGCCCCACTGACAGCGGCGTGCTAGAGTTTTTGGATCGCTTCCCGGCCATTCGCCGGGAAGCGTTTCCATGGATTCCGCCGCCGCTGGCCTTTCTCACGCATCCGCTCTCTCCGAATCGCTGGGCCTGTTGTCGGCCCGGGGCGAGCAGCGCCGCTACCGCAAGGGCGTGCTGCTGATCCAGGAAGGCGACCACGGCGACACCTTGTTCATCCTGATCTCGGGCCGGGTCAAGGCGTTCTCGATCGACGAGCGCGACCGCGAGATCGTCTATGGCGTCTACGGCCCCGGCGAATACCTGGGCGAGATGTCGCTGGACGGCGGGCCGCGCTCGGCGTCGGTGATCACGCTGGAGCCGACCGTCTGCTCCGTGGTCACGCGGCACACGCTGCGCCAGCACATCGCCGAGCGGCCCGAGTTCGCGTTCGAGCTGATCTCGCGCGTGATCCATCGCGCGCGGCTCGCGACGCAGAGCGCGCGCAGCCTCGCGCTGCTCGATGTCTACGGCCGCGTCTCGCACCTGCTGAACAGCCTCGCGGTCACGCTGCCCGACGGCACGCGGGCCATCACCGGGCGGCTGACGCACCAGGAGATCGCCAGCCGCGTCGGCTGCTCGCGCGAGATGGTGAGCCGGCTGCTGAAGGACCTGGATGCCGGTGGGCACATTGCGGTCAGCAGGACGCAGATCGTGCTCAAGCGCCCGTTGCCGGCGCGTTGGTAGCCCGGATGCCCCTCCGGGCTACTTCTTCGCGGGCGGCTCGAAGCGCTGGCTTGGCTTGGCCGCCCGCGCATACAGGCCTTCCACCCGCGGCAGGTTCGCCTCGATGTCGCGGATCCGCGTCGGCCCCGACGGGTGGGTCGACAGGAACTGCGGCGGCGCGCCCTTGCTGGCCTGCGCCATCTTGTTCCACAGGCTGACGCCGGCGCGCGGGTCGTAGCCGGCGCGCGCCGCGAGCTCCATGCCGACCAGGTCGGCCTCGGACTCGTCCTCGCGCCCGAACTTCAGCGTCAGCAGCTGCCCGCCCATGTCGGCCACGCTGCGGCCCAGGTTGCCCAGGCCCAGCACCGCGGCGCCGAGCCCGATCACGCCCTGCGTCGCCAGGTTCTTGCCCATGCGCTCGCGCGCGTGCTCGCGCAACGCATGCGCCACCTCGTGGCCCATCACCATCGCGACTTCGTCGTCGGTCAGTTGCAGCTGCTCGAGGATGCCGGTGTAGAACGCGATCTTGCCGCCCGGCATGCAGAACGCATTGATCTGCGACGAGCCGATCAGGTTGATCTCCCATTTCCAGCGGTTGGCGCGGTCGTTCCATTGCGCGCTGAACGGGATGATGCGGGCGGCGATCGCGCGCAGCCGGATCACCTGTGGATGGCTGTCGGGGCCGAGCGCACGCTTCTGCGCCGCCTGCTGCTTCAGCTGCGCATACTGCTGTGTCGCCGCGGCCTCGACCTGGTCGGCCGGCACCAGCTTCGCGAACTGCGATTCGTTGCCGACGTCCACGCCCTCGCGCGCCCACGCCGGCACCGCCATCGCCGCACCGGCGGCAAGCAGCGTGCCCGCGAAGCGGCGGCGCGAATGCAGCGCACAGCTGCAGGTGATCGGGGGCAGGTCGGCGTCGTGGTTCATGGCGGTATCAGACCGAAGGTGGGGTCGCAGGTTCCAGGGCTCAAGGCCCGTCAGTCGTCGCCCGGCGGCAGCGCCGGATCGACCTCCAGCGCCAGCACCGGCGCCTTCAGCCACACCAGCATCAGCAGGGCCGGCACGGCCAGCAGCGTCGACATCACGAAGAAGCTGGGCCAGCCGATGGTCTCGGCCGTCACGCCGGCCAGCGGCCCCACCCAGACCCGCCCCACCGACGCGAAGGCGCTCAGAAGCGCGTACTGCGTGGCGGTGAAGCGCTGGTTGCACAGGCTCATCAGGAAGGCGACGAAGGCGGCCGTGCCCATGCCGCCGGAAATGTTCTCGAACGCGATCACCATCAGCAACCCGCCATCCACCGGCGTGGCCTGCATCAGCTTGACGATGCCCCAGTCGAAGGCCGGGATCGTCAGGCCCGGCATCACGCCGCGGCCGTTCACCGCCAGCCACCAGAAGCCCAGGTTGCTCAGCATCTGCAAGACGCCGAACAGCAGCAGCGAGCGCCACAGCCCGAGCCGCAGCATCAGCGCGCCGCCCACCAGCGCGCCGCCGATCGTCAGCCACAGCCCGATCAGCTTGTTGGCGACGCCGACCTCGGCCGAGCCGAACTGCATCGCCTTCAGCAGGAACGGCGTCATCAGCGAGCCGGCGAAGGCGTCGCCGAGCTTGTACAGCACGATGAAGGCCAGGAAGGCGCCCGCGCCCGGCTGGCCGAAGTAGCTGCGCAGGCCGCCCAGCAGCGTCTCGAAGCGCGCCGCCTTCGCGGCCCAGGCAGCCAGCGGCAGCGTGAACGCGATGCCCAGCAGCAGCGCGAGCAGCTCGGTCCACTTCTGCTGCAGCGGCAGCGACAGGCTGCTGCCCGACCACAGCGGCGACAGCAGTGCGGTCGCGAGCGGCAACCCGTAGCGGTCGCTCAGCACGAAACCGATGGCGACCGCGCACAGCACCGCGGCGAAGCCCAGCACGTCCTGGCGCGCGACGCTGGATGGCCGCTCGGCCACCGGCAGGCGCGGCAGCGCGAGCGCCGACAGCACGGCCGTGCCCACCATCAACCCGGCCATCACGCGGTAGACCTCGGGCCAGGACCAGCCGCCGCCTTGCAGCGGGTCGACCCAGATCAGCGCCACGCCGCCCGACAGGATCATCGCGAGCCGGTAGCCCAGCACGTACAGCGACGAGCCCAGGCCGCGCTCGCGCGGCGGCAGCAGGTCGGTGCGGTAGGCGTCGACCACCACGTCCTGCGACGCCGACACGAAGGCCACCAGCACCGCCAGCAGCGCGAAGCTGCGCGTCGCGCTGCCCGGCGAGGTGGCTGCCATCAGCAGCAGCGCACCGGCCAGCGCCAGCTGCGTCAGCACCAGCCAGCCGCGGCGCCGCCCGAGCCAGGGCAGCTCGAAGCGGTCCATCAGCGGCGCCCACAGGAACTTGAAGGTGTAGGGCAGGCCGACCAGGCTCAGGAAGCCGATGGTCGCCATGTCGATGCCCTCGACGCTGAGCCAGGCCTGCATCGCCTGCCCGGTGAGTGCCAGCGGCAGCCCGGACGCGAAGCCGAGCACGGTCACCACCAGCAGCCGGTATCCGACAGCAGCGCGGGAAGACGACAGCGCGGGCAGCGGCTGCACGGGAGCGGAATCGGGCATGGGCCGATTCTAGAGACGGCGGGCCACCGGCCCCGCGGCTACTTCGGGGCCGATGCCGCCGCCGGCTGTTGCCGGTAGATTGCCTCGGCCAGCGCCAGCAGCTGCTCGCGCGGCAGGCTGCCGGCCAGCGCGTAGCCGGTGCCGGCCTCGACCCAGTAGAACAACCCGACGTCGCCGTCGCGCTCGTAGCGGAAGGCGGTGGGCGCGGCCTCGTCGGGCTTGCGCAGGTAGACCGTCACGCGGGTGCTGCCGCCRCTCGCCTGGTACATCAGCTGCGCCCCGGGGCCGGCCCCGGCGCCATCGGGCAGCAGCCGGCCGCCGACCAGCTCGTAGCCCTGCTCGCGCAGGTCGAACAGCTTGACCGGCACGTTCAGGCGCCGCGTCAGCCAGCGCGACAGGTGCTCTTCCTGGGCGCGGCTTTCCTCGGCAGTCTTGCCGGCCACCGCCACCTCGACCGGGTGGCGCTGCTCGGGCACGTAGACGCTGTGTGCCAGCGCGGCGCGCTGCACCCAGCTGCTGTTGCCACTGCCGCCGGCCTGCGCCAGCACCGGGCGTGCCGGCTGCAGCCGCCAGGTCGCGCCGGCGCCGGCCAGCCCGCCCAGCACGAACACCGCCAGCGCCGCCGCCCACTGCCCGCGCCCCTGCCACCATGGCGGCGCGGCCTCGGGCG
>NZ_JBFUEB010000054.1:0-43758 GCF_056404395.1 Rhizobacter sp. P2_D12
CGGCGCGCTGCGGGCGCGTTCACACCTCGCCGACCTGGCGCTTGCGATGGGTGAAGTGGGCGAGGCCGTGCGGCAGGGCCAGGACCTCGTGCGAGACCTGCGCGGTCGCCGCTCGCCGACCACGCTGTGCGGCGCCTTGCTGAACCTGATGCATGCGCAGCTGGTGCGCGGGTCGATCGACGATGCAGCCGCGCTCGCCCATGAAGTGGCGCAACTGGCGAGCGATTGCGGGCTGCTGTGGCAGGCGGTCGATACTCTGGCATGGCTGGCAGCGTGCCGCGGTCGTGTCGAGCTCTCGGCACGGCTGGCTGCGTGGTCTGACAACGCCTACCGGAGCCGCGACGAGCCGCGCACCGGGCCGCGCGCGCATGCGCGGCAACAGGTGCAGCAGGTGCTGGGGGCGCTGCCGCAGGCCGTTGCCCCCCTCGGCGACGACGAGGTCGTCGCCGCTTTCCTCTAGCGCCTCATCACTTCCCTTCGTTCTGCACCAGCGGATCGACGGTGGCAAACAGCCCGGTCGCCTGGCTCTGCGTCTTGACGGTGTAGGGATAGGCCAGCCCGTCCTCGTTCTGGTTCAGCACCCACGCCGTGCGACCGTCCGGGGACACCATCACCGGCCCGAAGCTCGACTCGGCCGCCGGGTCGAAGACGATCGCGCCCGTCGGCGGAAAGATGTAGCCCACGGTGTCGAGCCGCCAGGTGATCACCTGGTCGCCGTTCGGGTAGTTGGTCATGTCGAGCACTTCGGGGGACACCCGCGTCTCGTGGCCTTCAACCCCGGGTCGCGTGAAGGCGACGACCTTGACCAGGGGGTAGGTGATGGAATTGCTCATGGTTTTACTCCTCGGTTGACAACAAGATTTCTTCCAGCGGGTCCGGCGGGTCCGGGGATCGGCCGCCACGTCGCGCGATCACTTGCCTTCGTTCTGCACCAAGGGATCGACACTGCTGACATGGCCCGTTTTCGGGTCCTTCACGAAGACCGTATAGGTGTATGCAAGCCCGTCGTTGTTCTGGCTCAGCACCGACGCCGTGCGGCCGTCATCGGACACCAGGGCCTTGCTGAAGACCTTGGCCGCGCACGATTGGAAGACGATCGGGTCATCCCGGAAGACATAGCCCTCGGTCTTGAGCTGCCAGGTGAGCACCTGGACCCCGTCGAAGTGGGTCATGTCGAGCACCTCGGGGGAAACCTTCGTCTCGTGCGGCTCCTCGGCATTCGACGGATCCTTCTTGCAGGCGAAGACGTTCACGACGGAGGTGGGGTTGGTGGTGCTCATGGTTTTGCTCCTGGGTTGTTGACAAGGGTCTTGCTGCCGCCGCCACGGGCGGCCTTCAGCTGGTTCAGCAGCTCGGCGTATGCGGGATGCCGGTACGAGGTGCTGCCGACACGCTCGGCGAGGGCTTGCGCCGCCGCCGCGTCGCCCAATTGCAGGCGCGCACGCGCCAGGGGCGTGAGGATGGCGCCGTCGTGCATGTCGGCATAGGGTCCGAGTTCGGACACCACGAATTCCCGGTTCCTGCGCGCTGCGGCGTCGTCCCGACCGCGCTGCAGCCCCGCCAGCGCGAGGGCGGCGTTGGACAGCTCCACCGCCAGCTTGGCCCGATCCGGCGTGTTCGCGACCAGCTGCGGCGCGTGCACGTCCAGGAACTGCCGCAGGCTGCGCTGCAGCTCGCTCGCCTGTGCGTCGGTCGACAGCGCCGCCGCCAGGCCGAGCCGCCGCCCCGTCAACCGGATCGCGTAGCGCATTCCGAGCGAACCGGCGGCGTTCAGCTCGTCGACGCAGGCCGCGACCCGGCCCAGGCCGGCGGCGGCACGATCGCGCTCCCCCTGCGCCAATTCGATCTCGACCAGCCGGATGCGGCTGAAGCACGCATCGCCGCGCCAGAAGAGGTTGTCGGGATCGACCTGGACCAGCCGTTCGGCGATGTCCAGCCCCTCGCGCACGCTCGCCAGGGCCTGCGGCAGCTGGCCCATCGCGAGTTCGTACTGGCTGATGGCGTTCCAGGCACTGAGGATGCCGCGCTGCGCTGCGCGGTTCTTCGCCGACTCGGGCACGCTGCGGAAGATCTCCATCTTGCGCCGCTGCTCGGCCAGTGCCGCCGGGTAGTCGCCCAGCAGCTCATAGGCATCGGCCTGCCAGCCGTGGCTGTGCGCGAGCTCCAGCGCCAGCTCCGGCCGCGCTGCCGCCAGCTCGGCCAGCAAGGCGCCCGAATTGCGCAGCGAGCGCAGGGCCTCGCTCGCCTGGCCGGTGGCGAGCTGCACCATGCCGACGTTGCCGTGGGCGAAGGCCACTTCGGCGCGCCAGTCCAGGTTCTTCGGGTCGAGGCGCACCAGGCGCTGGCTCAAGGCCAGGTACTCGTTGAACTGGGCACTCGCCGTGGCCGCATCGGCGCGCTTCCAGGCCGCGTAGCCGACCCAGTAGACGCTCTGCGAGTGGTCGAAGATGCGCTGGCCGTCCTGCGGCGATTGCGCCACCAGCCGGGCCGTCGTGGCAGCCGCCTGCTCGAACGCGGCCTGGGCCTGGGCCGGGTTGCCGCGCAAATCGCGGATCTCGCCGATCAGGTGCATGGCGCGCGAGCGGTGCCCGAGCGCCGTCGCATCCAGGCGCTGCGACGCCTGCGAGGCGTAGTACGCCAGCGCCTTCTCCCCCACCGAGTCCAGCACCTCCAGCCGCCCAACCGGCTCCAGCTTCTTGCGCAGGTCGCCCAGCATGAACTCGATCAGCCCTTCGGCCTGCGCGCGCTGGTGCTGCGCCTCGTTGCGCGCCTGCACCGCCAGCACCGCGAGCAGCGCGAACACCACCACGCCCACCACCGAGGCCCCGGCGATGCCGGCCAGCCAGCGCAACCGGCGCTGCGTGTCGCGCTGCACCAGGTCGTCGAAGCCGACGCCGATCATGCCGGCCAGCAGCTTCAGCGCCGCGCGCCGCGGTCCGTCGCCCTCGGCCCGCATGTCGGCCGCGATCGGCTCCAGCGGCTCGCCTTCGGCCAGCCCCTCGGGCGTCAGCGCGAAACGCAATGCCGGCGGGAAGCACTCGCTCGCCTCGCGGCCCGGCGTGTTGCTGGCGAACGGTTCGCCCGACGCGATCAGCGCCAGCACGCGGCCCTCGCCATGCAGGCGCTTGAACTCGACGATCTCGCGGTTGACCCACGGCGAGCGCGCGGCATCCGGCGTGCAGACGACGATCAGCCAGCGGCTGGCCGCCAGCGCCTCCTGCACGCTCGCCTTCAGGTCGGCGCCGGCGTTCAGCTCGTCGCGGTCGCGGAACAGCGGCGACAGCCGGGCCGGCACCGGCCCCTGCGGCGTCGCGCGGCCGACCAGCCGGCGCGGCACGCGGTAGGTCTCCAATTGGCGCTGCAGCCGCCGCGCCACCGCCTTGTCGTGGTGGCTGTAGCTGACGAAGGCCCAGTAGCGGGGGTTCATCGGCGCGCGCCCGCCAGCCGCGACAGCAGCGCATCGATGCGCCGCGCGTCGCAGCGGCGCCGGCGCAGCCCGGCCGGCTGCAGCCAGATCATCTGCGGGCCGCGCCGCGGGTTGGGCGACAAGTGGATCACCGGGACGCCGCGGCGGCAGGCCTCTTCGACCACCTCCGCCGTGCCACCGGTGCCGCGCGATGGTGCACCGTCCCACAGCGCCAGCAGCAGGTCGGCCTGGTCGAGCATCGCGTGCCCCGCGCGCAGGTAGTCGCGCCCGGCCAGCCCGGCGTGGCCATCCAGCTCGGTCACGCGGGCCGCGTCGGCCAGCAGCGCGCGGAACTGGCGCCGCGACGCCGGGTTCGCGAACTCGCGCGCATAGTCGTCGCGCGGACGCGGCAGCACCGCGTGCAGCGTGTAGCCGACGTGCAGGCCCAGCGCGGCCAGGTGGCGGTCGCTGCCTTCGGCCAGGTTGGACAGCAGCACCGGCTCGATGCAATGCGATGCGCGCGCCAGCCGGGCGAGCAAGGGCGCCACCTGCGGCGTGATCTGGTTCAGCTGATGCTGGGAGATTCGGTTCAAGCGATGCCCCGTGACGCCCACGTGCAGGCCACGTGGCGCCCTCCTCGGCGACACGCATCCCCCCCCGGGCAACACCACTTCGTTACTGCGGAACAACACGGGTCAGTCCAGCTTTTCCTTCACGGTGGACAGTCCCTCGTCCCCGAGCATAGGGCGTGAAGACCCCGTCCCCGATGACGGGGTGGTGCGGGCATTGCCGGCGGAGGTCGGAAGTGCGCAGGAAATCACGAGCGGCGCCGGGCGCGCCAAGGCGTGGAAGCCCGCGAACAAGGCGGCCATCGCCAGGACGGCGCCGGCGATGCGAACGTTCGAAGTGTTGATGAGGGTCTCCCGGATCGACTGCATGGGTCGCATCGTCCCGCCCGATGGGCCCCGCCGTCCTGAAGCCGGCCTGAATCGTCCTGAAGCGCTGTCCCTGCCTCGACAGACAGGCCCGGCGGGGGCTTCTAAGATCCCCTTCATGACCGACACCCCCTACTCCCCGCGCCGCCCCGGCCGCAGCCGCTTCGTCGACCTGCGCGGCCTGCGCTACCACCTGCACGAATGGGGCGACGCCAGCCAGGCCGGCCCCGGGCGGCCGACGCTCGTGATGCTGCACGGCTGGATGGACGTCGGCGCCTCGTTCCAGTTCGCGGTCGACGCGCTGGCCGCGATCGAGGGCGAAGTGCGCCACGTGATCGCGCCCGACTGGCGCGGCTTCGGCCTCAGCGATTCACCCGGCAGCGACTGCTACTGGTTTCCCGACTACCTGGGCGACCTCGATGCGCTGCTCGACACGCTGCCCGGCGCACCGCAGCCGATCGACCTGCTCGGCCACAGCATGGGCGGCAACGTCGCGATGGTGTACGCCGGCGTGCGGCCCGAGCGCATCCGCCGCCTGGTCAACCTGGAAGGCTTCGGCCTGCCCGAGACCCGGCCGGCCCAGGCGCCCAAGCGCTACCTGCAATGGCTGGACGAGCTGAAGCAGCCGATGGAGCTGCGCCCCTACGACAGCCTGGACGCGGTGGCCGAGCGGCTGCGCAAGACCAACCCGCTGCTGCGCCCGGACCGCGCGGCCTGGCTGGCCGGCCACTGGTCGCGCCCGGACGCCGACGGCCGCTGGCGCATCCTCGGCGACCCGGCGCACAAGCGCGCCAACCCGGTGCTCTATCAAAGGGCCGAGGTGCTGGCCTGCTGGCAGCGCATCGCCGCCCCGCTGCTGTGGGTGGAAGGCGACCAGACCGACGTCGCCAAGTGGTGGGGCGACCGCTACCCGCGCAGCGATTTCGAGGCCCGCCTCGCGCTGGTGCCGCAGGCCGAGCGCCAGCTGTTGTCGCCGGCCGGGCACATGCTGCACCACGACCAGCCGGAGGCGCTCGCAGCGCACCTGGCGCGCTTCCTGGGCTGAGAGCGTCCTGGGCTAGAGCTTCCAGCCGTACCTGGCCGCGATGTCCTTCCAGGCCGGGTCGGCCGGCATCTTCGCGACCACCGCGTCCAGCTCCTTGGCCAGTTCGGGCTGCTCCTTCGAGACGAACATGTGGCGCGTGAAGCTCGCGTGGTACTTGCCCGAGACGTGCAGCTTGTCGAGCCCGAAGCGCGCGTTGCTCGAGGTCTTCAGGTAGTAGCGGAAGATGCTCTCGGGCAGCAGGGTCACGTCGATCGTGCCGCTGGCCACGTTCTTCAGGTTGCTCAGCTCCGCCGAGGTGTCGGCGCTGCGCGGCAAGGCCTCCAGCCCGGCATAGCGGTTGCCGGTGACGCCGCCGAAGCGCAGGCCCCTCAGCGAGTCGGGGCCGTCGTACTCCACCTTGCGCGCCGGGTTCGACACGATCAGGTTGTTGTCGGTCATCAGCGGCGCGCTCCACAGGAACTTCTTCTTCTCGGCGTCGCCGACGAAGGGCGGCGCGAGGAACAGCGACACGCCGTCGAAGCGCGGCCCGGCCAGCATCTGGTTGAACTGGTCGCGCGGCAGCACCTCCAGCTTGAAGACGTACTTGCCGGCCAGCTTCGCGTTCAGGTAGTCCACCAGGTCGGCGGCCAGCCCGCCCTCGCCGCCCACCTGGAACGGCACCGACTGGTAGGTGTTGTAGGCGGTGACCGCCTTCTGCGCCTGGGCGGCGTGGCAGGCGAAGGCGGCGCCGGCGACGAACAGGGCGCTGGCGATGAGTTGACGTCGTGACATGGGGGACTCCGTGGGTTGGGACAGGGAAAACAGGGAGGTCAGGCCGCCTCGGGCAGCCTGAAGCGGCACACGACGCGCGCCAGCCGGCCGGCCTGGTCCTTCAGGACCTCGGACGCGGCCGCCGACTGCTCGGCCATCGCGGCGTTCTGCTGCGTCGCGCTTTCGAGGGCGCTCATCGACGCGCGCAGCTCGCCGAGCCGGCCGGTCTGCTCGGACGACACCTCGCTGACCTGTCGGATCAGCGCATGCACGCTGCTCACCGAGCCGACGATGTCGCGCATCGAGGCACCGGCATCGCTGACCAGGCGCGCACCGTTGCCGATCTGCTGCACCGATTCCTGGATCAGCTGCTTGATCTCGCGAGCCGCCGCGGCACTGCGCTGCGCGAGGCCGCGCACCTCGCCGGCCACGACCGCGAAGCCGCGGCCCTGCTCGCCGGCCCGCGCCGCCTCCACCGCGGCATTCAGCGCGAGGATGTTGGTCTGGAACGCGATCGCGTCGATCACGCCGGTGATGTCGGACACCTTGCGCGAGAAGGCGTCGATCTGCTGCATCGTGTGCACCGCCTCGGCGGCCACGGCGCCGCCGCGCCGCGCCACCTCGCAGGCCTGCAATGCCGAGTGGCTCGCCTGGCCGGCGGCCTGCGCGCTGCGCTCGATCGAATCGCCCAGCTGCAGCAGCGACCCGGCGGTCTGCTCCAGGCTGGCCGATGCATGCTCGGCCCGGGTCGACAGGTCCTGGCTGCCTTCGGCGATCTCGGTCGAGGCCTGGCGCACGCCGTCGCTCGACGCGCGGATCTCGCGCACCGACGCCGCCAGCTGGCCGACCGTGTCGCCCAGCGACGCCAGCAGCCGGCCGACCTCGTCCGCCCGGGCCGCCGGCACGCGCACGTCGAGGTGGCCGTCGGCCAGCGCGCGGCTGATGCCGAGCGCGATCGAGATGCGGGCCACGACGTCGCGCACCGACCATGCCGCCACGCCGATGGCAGCGGCGGCCGCGGCCAGCGTCAGCAGCACCATCGAGGTGTTGGCGCGGCGCGCGGTCGACTGCACGGCGGTCGCCGCCAGCGCGGCCTGGGCATCGCTGGTGGCCGCCACCTCGGCGACCGCCCGGGCGGCGGTGTTGAATTCACGGCCGGCCTGGGCCAGCAGGGACTGCGAGGTGCCCGGGTTGGCCGCCGCCGCCGCGACCGCGCGGGCCGCCAGGTCGCCGTAGCGCTGCAAGGCCTTCGCGGCGGCCTCGGCCCGGGCCGCATCGGCGGCGTCCAGCAGCGGCGCCAGCGCGCCGAAATCGGCCGCGATCGCGGTGGCCTGCGCCTGCACCTGCTGCCCGGCCGCCGCGATGCCGGCGGCGTCCAGGCTGTCGATGGTCACGATGCTGCGGTACATCGCCCCGTCGGCGCTCGCCAGGCGCTGCGACAGCTGCCCGAGCGAGGCCGCCACCTTCAGCTGGCGCGCCTGCAGGTCGGCAAAGCGGGCTTCGAGGGTGCCGATCGACGAGACGGCCACGCCGCCCGCCACCACCAGCATCAGCACGGCCAGCGACGGAGCGATCAGGATGCGGTGGAGCAGTTTCATGGAGCGCGAACCTCGGACGGACATGGCCAGGGATATCGGAGCCATCCGTCCATCACCCCCCGGGACAACCGCACTACCCGGTACACCCGTACCGGCCTGCGCTCCACCATGCGAAAATCCCGCGATTCACCAGATCACGGAACTGCACCATGGACGTCGAACACATCAATGCCATCGGCAACACCCTGGCCGACCTGACCCAGCGCACGGTCGGCCTCCGGGGGTATCTTTGACTACGATCGCAAAGCACTGCGACTGAACGAGGTCAACGCCGCGCTCGAGAACCCCAAGGTCTGGGACGAGCCGAAGCGCGCGCAGGAACTGGGGCGCGAGAAGCGCACGCTGGAGCAGGTCGTCGAGACCATCGACCACCTCACCGGCAACCTGGCCGACAACACCGAGCTGTACGAGATGTCGAAGGCCGAGGGCGACTTCGACGGGCTGCAGGCGATCGAGGCCGAGACGGCCAAGCTCGCCGAGATCGTCGACGGCCTCGAGTTCCGCCGCATGTTCAACAACCCGGCCGACCCGAGCAACTGCTTCCTCGACATCCAGGCCGGCGCCGGCGGCACCGAGGCCTGCGACTGGGCCTCGATGCTGCTGCGCCAGTACCTGAAGTACGCCGAGCGCAAGGGCTTCAAGGCGACGCTGGAGGACGAGTCCGAGGGCGACATCGCCGGCATCAAGAGCGCGACCATCAAGATCGAGGGCGAGTACGCGTTCGGCCTGCTGCGCACCGAGACCGGCGTGCACCGCCTGGTGCGCAAGAGCCCGTTCGACTCGGCCGGCGGGCGCCACACCAGCTTCGCGAGCGTGTTCGTSTACCCCGARGTCGACGAYWCSATCGAGATCGAMATCAAYCCGKCSGACGTGCGSAYCGAYACCTWCCGCGCGWSCGGCGCCGGYGGYCAGCACATCAACAAGACCGACTCGGCGGTGCGGCTCACGCACATCCCGACCGGCATCGTCGTGCAATGCCAGGACGGGCGCAGCCAGCACAGCAACCGCGACGTGGCCTGGAAGCGCCTGCGCTCGCGCCTGTACGACCACGAGATGCGCAAGCGCATGGAAGAGCAGCAGAAGCTCGARGACWCCAAGACCGACGTCGGCTGGGGCCACCAGATCCGCAGCTACGTGCTCGACCAGAGCCGCATCAAGGACCTGCGCACCAACGTCGAGATCTCCAACACCCAGAAGGTGCTGGACGGCGACCTCGACCAGTTCATCACCGCCAGCCTGAAGCAGGGCATCTGATGACGCAGCTGAAGGCCCTGCTCTTCGACCTGGACGGCACGCTGATCGACAGCATGCCGCACCACCACGATGCCTGGGTCGAGTGGCACAAGCGCCGCTCGCTCACCATCGACGCCGAGCGCTTCTTCGTCGAGACGGCCGGGCGCACCAATGCGGAGATCCTGGCCGACATGCTGCCCGGGCAGTCGCACGAGGCGCTGGCGGCACTGGCCGACGAGAAGGAAGCGATCTACCGCGACATCGCGTCGACCCGGCTGGCACTCATCGCCGGCACGCTGGAGCTGCTCGATCGGGCCGCTGAGCGCGGGCTGAAGCTGGCGGTGTGCACCGCGTCGACGCCGAAGAACATCGCGCTGGCCTACCAGCGCTTCGGCATCGGCGACAAGGTGCAGACCACCGTCAGCCCGGCCGACGGCCTGCGCGGCAAGCCGCACCCGGACATCTTCCTCGAGGCCGCCCGGCGCCTCGGCGTGGACCCCGCCGAATGCCTGGTGTTCGAGGACGCGCCGCTGGGCGTCGAGGCCGCGCGCCGCGCCGGCATGAAGGCCGTCGCGCTGACGACGACGATGGGCGCCGATGCATTCGCGGCGTTCGGCAACGTCGTGGCCGTCGTGGCCGACCTGCAGGACATCGAGTTGTCCCTCCCGTCCCATCATTCCTGACGAAAGAAGAACACCATGATGCGTGAAGGCACTGCACCGCTGATCCGCCGCGAGGACTATTCCGCGCCCGCGTTCTGGATCCGAAGCGTCGACCTGACGTTCGACCTCGACCCGGCCAAGACGCTGGTCATCAACCGCATGCAGATGGAGCGCAACACGCGGCTGCCGCCGCAGCCGCTGCGCCTGCACGGCGAAGAGCTGACGCTGACGCGCGTGCTGGTGAACGGCGAGTCGGTGGCATTCCGCCACGAGGACGGCATGCTGGTGATCGACAGCCTGTCGGACGTGCCCGAGGGCATGTTCACGCTGGAGATCCGCAACACCTGCGCGCCCGAGAAGAACACACAGCTGTCCGGGCTGTACACCTCGGGCGGCGGCTTCTTCACGCAGTGCGAGGCCGAGGGCTTCCGCCGCATCGCCTACTTCCTGGACCGCCCGGACGTGATGGCGGTCTACACCGTCACGCTGAAGGCCAGCAAGAAGGCCTACCCGGTGCTGCTGTCCAACGGCAACCTGGTCGAGCAGGGCGAGCTGGACAACGGCCGCCACTTCGCGAAATGGCACGACCCGTTCCCGAAGCCGAGCTACCTGTTCGCGCTGGTGGCCGCCGACCTGGTGGCGCGCGAGCAGCACATCCGCACGCGCTCGGGCAAGGACCACCTGCTGCAGGTGTACGTGCGCCGCGGCGACCTCGAGAAGACCGAGCACGCGATGAACTCGCTGATCGCGAGCGTGGTGTGGGACGAGGCGCGCTTCAAGCTGCCGCTCGACCTGGAGCGCTTCATGATCGTCGCGGTGGGCGACTTCAACATGGGCGCGATGGAGAACAAGGGCCTGAACATCTTCAACACGAAGTACGTTCTCGCCAACCCGGCCACCGCGACCGACGTCGACTACGCCGGCATCGAGAGCGTGGTCGGCCACGAGTACTTCCACAACTGGACCGGCAACCGCATCACCTGCCGCGACTGGTTCCAGCTGAGCCTGAAGGAGGGCCTGACGGTCTTCCGCGACCAGGAATTCAGCATGGACATGGCCGGCAGCCCGACCGCGCGCGCCGTCAAGCGCATCGAGGACGTGCGCCAGCTGCGCCAGATCCAGTTCCCCGAGGATGCCGGCTCGATGGCCCACCCGGTGCGCCCGGACAGCTACGTCGAGATCAACAACTTCTACACCGCGACGATCTACGAGAAGGGTTCCGAGGTCGTGCGCATGATGCAGACGCTGGTGGGCCGCGAAGGCTTCGCGCGCGGCATCACGCTCTACTTCGACCGCCACGACGGCCAGGCCGTCACCTGCGACGATTTCGCGCAGGCGATCGCCGATGCCAACCCCGACAGCGAGCTGGCCAAGCAGCTGGGGCAGTTCAAGCGCTGGTACAGCCAGGCCGGCACGCCGCGCCTGAGCGCGCGCGGCCGCTACGACGCGCCCACCCGCACCTACACGCTGGGCATCGAGCAGAGCTGCCCGCCGTCGCCGGGCCAGCCGGCCAAGGAGTCGTACGTGATCCCGGTCGCGATGGGCCTGGTGGGCCGCGACGGCCAGGCGCTGCCGCTGCAGCTCGAGGACGAGCCGGCCGCCGGTGCCACCGAGCGCGTGCTGGTGCTCAACGAGTCGCGCAGCTTCTTCACCTTCGTCAACGTCGACGTCGAGCCGGTGCCGTCGCTGCTGCGCGGCTTCTCGGCGCCGGTGATGCTGGCCGACCACCTGAGCGACGAAGACCTGCTGGTGCTGCTGAAGCACGACCCCGATCCGTTCAACCGCTGGGAGGCCGGGCAGCGCCTGGCGCTGAACCGGCTGCTGGCGGCGGTGTCGGGCGACGCCCCGGCGACCCTCGACGGCGCCTTCATCGAGGCGATGCGCGCGGTGCTGCGCCACCCGGAGCTCGACGCCGCCTTCAAGGAACTGGCGCTGACGCTGCCGAGCGAGACCTACGTCGCCGAACAGCTGGGCGTGGTCGACCCGCAGCGCATCCATGCCGCGCGCGAATCGATGAAGCGCCAGCTGGCCGAGGCGCTGCGCGACGACTGGCAGTGGGCCTTCGACGAGCACCAGGTGCGCGGCGGCTACTCGCCCGACCCGGTGTCGTCGGGCAGGCGCGCGCTGGCCAACCTGGCGCTGGCGATGCTGTGCCTGGATTCGACCCGCCGCGGCGACGCCGTGTGGCCGGGCCGCGCGTTCCAGCGCTTCAAGGACGCCGGCAACATGACCGACCGGCTGGGTGCGCTGACCGCGCTGGTGCATGCGCACGCCGAGCTGGCCGAGCCGGCGCTGCAGCGCTTCCACGAGATCTTCAAGGGCGAGCCGCTGGTGATCGACAAGTGGTTCGCGCTGCAGGCCGGTGCGCCCGAGAAGGACGGCCGCGTGTTCGCACGCGCCCGCCAGCTGCTGCAGCACCCGGATTTCTCGCTGAAGAACCCGAACCGCGCGCGCAGCCTGATCACCAGCCTGTGCATGGCGAACCCGGCCGCCTTCCACCGCGCCGATGCGGCGGGCTACGTGTTCTGGGCCGACCGGATGATCGAGCTGGACAGCCTGAACCCGCAACTGGCCGCGCGCGTCGCACGCGTGATGGACCGCTGGAGCAACCTGGCCGAGCCCTACCGCACGGCGGCCTGCGAGGCGCTCAAGCGCGTCGCCGCCAAGCCCGACCTGTCGAGCGACGTGCGCGAGATCGTCGGGCGCGCGCTGCAAGCCGGCGAGGTGGCGGCATGACGGAGCGCAGCACGCGGCAACGCATCAGCCTGACCCAATACCTCGTCGAGCAGCAGCGCCAGCACGGCCACATCCCGGCGCAGCTGCGCTTGCTGATCGAGGTGGTGGCGCGCGCCTGCAAGCGCATCAGCATCAGCGTCAACAAGGGGGCGCTGGGCGGCGTGCTCGGCAGCGCCGAGACCGAGAACGTGCAGGGCGAGATGCAGAAGAAGCTGGACATCATCGCCAACGAGGTGCTGATCGAGGCCAACGAATGGGGCGGCCACCTGGCGGCCATGGCCAGCGAGGAGATGGAAGGCATCTACGTGGTGCCCAACCGCTTCCCGCAGGGCGAGTACATGCTGCTGTTCGACCCGCTCGACGGCTCGAGCAACATCGACGTCAACGTCAGCATCGGCACCATCTTCTCGGTGCTGAAGAAGCCGGGCAGCCAGGAAGGCGTCAGCGAGAGCGATTTCCTGCAGCCGGGCTCGCAGCAGGCGGCCGCCGGCTACTGCGTGTACGGCCCGCAGACCATGCTGGTGCTGACGGTGGGCGACGGCGTCGCGATCTTCACGCTCGACCGCGAGGAAGGCGCCTGGCTGCTGACGCAGGACGGCGCGAAGATCCCCGAGGACACGAAGGAGTTCGCGATCAACATGAGCAACATGCGGCACTGGGCGCCGCCGATGCAGCGCTACGTCGAGGAATGCCTGGCCGGCAAGACCGGGCCGCGCGGCAAGGACTTCAACATGCGCTGGATCGCCAGCATGGTGGCCGACGTGCACCGCATCCTGACGCGCGGCGGCGTGTTCATGTACCCGTGGGACCAGCGCGAGCCGCACAAGGCCGGCAAGCTGCGGCTGATGTACGAGGCCAACCCGATGGCCTTCATCGTCGAGCAGGCGGGCGGAGCGGCGACCAACGCGAAGCAGCGCATCCTCGACCTGCAGCCCACGGCGCTGCACGAGCGGGTCAGCGTGATCCTGGGGTCGAAGAACGAAGTTGAACGCGTGACGGCCTACCACCGCGAAAACGCCTGATTCCCGGGCTATACTCTGCGGCTTCACGCCGGTGTAGCTCAGTTGGTAGAGCAGCGCATTCGTAATGCGAAGGTCGGGAGTTCGACTCTTCTCACCGGCACCAGATCGACGAAAGGGCCCGGCACACGCCGGGCCCTTTTCGTTTTGGCGTTTTCGTTTCGGCATCGACTCCTGGCAGACTTGCGCCTTCGCTTGCGCGCACGCCCCCGACCATGAGCCTCTCCCTGCACGAATCCGCCGTCCACGTCCGTGACGGCATCCGCAGCGCCACCGCGGGCCTGGTCGGCCGCGAGCAACTGGCCGAGCTGATCGTGCTGGCCGCCGTCGCGCAGGAGCACCTGCTGGTCATCGGCCCGCCGGGCACCGGCAAGAGCGCCGTGGTGCGCCGCGTCGCGCAGGCGCTGGGCGGACGCTACTTCGAATACCTGCTCGGCCGCTTCACCGAACCGTCCGAGCTGTTCGGCGCGGTCGACCTGAAGAAGCTGCGCGAAGGCACCGTCGAGACCGACGTCAGCGGCATGCTGCCCGAGGCCGAGGTGGCCTTCCTCGACGAGGTCTTCCTCGGCTCGACCGCCATCCTGAACACCTTGCTCGGCGTGCTGAACGAACGGCGCTTTCGCCGCGGCCACACGCAGATCGACTGCCCGCTGCGGGTGTGCGTCGGCGCCGCCAATGCACTGCCGGACGACGAGGCGCTCGCGGCCTTCGGCGACCGCTTCCTGCTGCACGCCTTCATCGATCCGCTGCCCGACCACCAGCTCGAGGCGATGCTGGCCGCCGGCTGGCAGTCCGACCGCCAGCCGGTGCAGCCGCAGGGCGCGATGGCCCACCTCGACGTGCTGTGCCGCGCGCTGCCGCTGGCGCAGCTCGAGCTCGCCCGGCCGGCGCTGGCCAACGCGATCCGCCAGCTGCGCCAGGCCGGCATCCAGCTGAGCGACCGCCGCATCGTGCGCGCACAGCGCCTGATCGCCGCCGCCGCGGTGCTGGCCGGCCGGCTGCAGGCGACGCCGGCCGACCTGTGGCCGCTGCTCTACGTGCTGCCGACGCGCGAGTCGCAGCACGCGGCGCGCGAGACGCTGCGCGAGCTGTTCGCGAACGCCACCCACCCCCACCTGCTGAGCGCGGTCGAGCAGGCCACGCTGCAGCCGATGTCGCGCCTGGGCCGGCTGCTCGAATCGGCCCAGTCGTGCATCGCGCGCAGCGACGCCGGCCGTGCACAGGTTGCCGAGGCGCTGCTGCGCGAGATCGACGCCAACTTCGCCGCCGAGGCGATGCCGGCCGACCTGGCCCTGTGGCGCGCGCGGCTGGTCGAAGCCCTGGTCGTCGCGGCGTGAGCCTGGCGCACAGCCTGGACTGGCACTGGCGCGCGCGCGCCGAACCGGTGGCGCCGCGTGCACTCGTCGCCTGGGGCGATGCGGCACGCCGCCTGCACGCGCGGCTGGTCGCGCGCGACACCGATGCCGGCGCAGCGCTGCAGGCGACGGCCAGCGGCGACATCCTGGTCGTCGGCGGCGACGCTGCCGCGCTGCCCTGGGTCGACGGCGGCCAGTACGCTGCGCCGTGCGCCGACGCGCCCGGGCTGTGGCTGCCGACGCTGTGGGAACCCGACGCGCCGCACGACCTGCTGGCGCGCGCGCTGCAACGCCGCCACGCCCGCCAGCCGCTGCTGCTGTGGCGCGAGCCGGCGGCGGTGGTGCCGCTCGACCGGCTGCTGCCGCTGACGCCGGCGCTGCTGGCGCGCATCGCCGCCCACTGGCACGCGTCGCCGGTGCCATGAGCCGGGGCACCGCACTGCCGGCCCCGCTGCAGCCGTGGGCCGACTGGCTGGGCTGGTTCGGCGCGCCGCTCGCGCCCGTCGTCGCCGAGCTGCTGCAGCGCATGCAGCCGCTGCTCGGGCCGACGCGCGGCCAGCAGCAGGCCGGCGCGCCCGAACCCGACGGCGTCGACGACCTGCGCCGCCGCGGCCCCTACGAGCGCCTGCTGGCCAGCGAATGGCTGCTGGCCGGCGAACTGCCCGACGAATTCATCCGGCGCGCCGCCACCGGCGAGCACCTGTTCCTCGCGCCACGTCCGCGCGCGCGGCGCAGCGGGCACCTGATCGTCGCGCTGTTCGACGCCGGGCCGTGGCAGCTGGGCGCACCGCGCCTGGCGCACCTGGCCTGGTGGATCCTGCTGGCGCGGCGTGCCCAGGCCGCGGGCGGCAGCCTGCGCTGGGGCGTGCTGCAGCAACCGGGCCAGTGGCATGCGGCCGACGACGTGAACGACCTGCGCCGGCTGCTGGTGGCGCGCCGCTTCGACAGCGTCGAGCCCGCGCACCGCGAGCAATGGGCCGCCTGGCTGGCCGCGCAGGTGCCGGAGCTGGGCGAATGCTGGCTCGTCGGCGGAGAGCTGCAGCAACTGCCCGCGCCGCTTGCCGGCGCCGCCCAGGCGATGGCCTTGCGCGCCGACGGGGGCGGCGACGCGTTGCAGGTGACCGTGCGCAGCGGCGCCCGGCTGCGCGGGTTGCAGCTGCCGCTGCCGGCGCCACGGCCGGCGGCCCAGTTGCTGAAGGGCGAATTCGACGAGCGCCCGACGGCCTCGCCGAAACTGCACACCCAGCATGCCCAGCGCCTGTCGCTGAAGTTCGCGCCGGTCATCGCGGACAGCGGCACGCGGGTCGCCGTGCCGCTGCTCGACGGGCACGGCGCGATGATCTTCCACGTGCCGCGTGCCGGCGACCGCCAGCCCGGCCGCCCGAAGCTCGTCCGCTGGGAGCGCGCCGGCCAGCCGCTGGCCGCGGGCTTCGTCGGCAAGTCGCTCGGCGTGCTGCTCAGCGTGCGCGACGCGCTGCTGTTCTGGCAGGTGCCGGGCCTGGGCACGCAGGCCCGGCCGCCGCGCGAACAGTTCGAGGCCACGGCCGGCAGCGCGACGCTGCTGCCCTGCATCTGGCACCGCAACGGCGGACAGACCCGCGCCTATGCGCTCGATGCGGCGCGGCGCCTCGTCTACTGGGTGCCCGAGCCCGGCGGCCGGCCGCGCGGTCCGATGCTGCTGAACGAGGACGTGCTGGCGATGGCACCGGCCGCGGAGCAGAGCATCGTCTTCGTCTACCAGCTCGCCGGGTGGATGTGGCTGCGCAGGGCGGGCCCGTCGGGCCGCGACGAGACCGCCCTGCAGCTGCCGGGCAGCGGCGCGGCCGACAAGGTGCTGCTGAGCGGCGGCCCCGCGTGGGCCCGGCAGCTCGGTGCGTGCGCGCTGCGCCTGAAGAATCACGGGCCCGACGATGCCGGCGAGAGCTGGCACGTGCTGCCCGCGCCGCTGCTGCCGCCCGCTGACGACACCGAACCCTGGACGGTGCACCTGCCGGCGGGCGCGCGTGCCATCGGCCTCGTGCGCACGATGCGCTGCACGCAGGCGCGGCTGGTGGTGCGGCCGGCGCACGGCACCGGCATCGCGCTGTACGGCAAGCTCGGCGCCGAAGCCACCTACGGCGTCCAGCAACCGATCGTGCGCGCCAGCGTCTGCCCGACCAGCGGCCTGGTCGCGCTGCTGACGAAGGGGCGCGAACTGCACGTCTATTCGGTGCCCGACAACGCGGCCCGGCTGGTCGCCCATGACAGCGCCGACACCCCGGCGAGCGACGATGCAAGCGCCTGAACGCCCGAACGCCCCGCCGGCCGCGGTGCACGCCCCGCTGCTGCAAGGCCGCCAATGGGTGGGCGCGCTGTGGTTCCCGGCCGCCGACTTCCCTGCCGCCGAGCGCGCGCGCCGCCTGCTTGCGCAATGGCACGCCGGCGCGTCGGCGCTGCGCTTCGCGCAAGGCGAGCTGCTGCTCTATGCGGCACCGCGCGAACAGCACTGCGAGGCGTTGGGCGGCTGGGCGCTGTGCCGGCAGGGCCGCGGGCTGTGCTCGGCGCCGCTGAGCCCGCACGAAGCCGCCGCGCTGCCGGCCGCCGACGTCTGGCTGGTGCAGGGCGGCGCGGTGATCGGCCTGGACCTGCGCGACGGCCAGCCGCTGGACCCGGCCGACTGGCTGCGGGTGGACGGCGCCGCGCTGCACGACACCCACGATTGCCGCGAGGCGCTGCCGCAGGCCGTGGTGCTGCTGCCGCAGGAAGCGCGCGAACTGCGCGAGGTGCTGGGCGACCGCGTCGGCCCGCCGAGCGAATCGCAGCGCGAGTTCCTGCAGGCGATGGCCGGACGGGCGCGCGATGGCGTCGCGCCCGGTGCGCCGGGCCGCCGCGGCGGCGGGGCCCTGCCGCGCTGGCTGCTGCTGTTCGTGCCGGTCGGCATCTTTGCGCTGATGGGCTGGCTGTCGACGCTCTCCGGCACATCGGACCTGGCCGCCCTGCTGGGATGGGCCATCGTGCTGGCGATCGCCATCGCACTGTTGCGCTCGCTGCGCGGCTCGGCCGGCGCGGCCGGACGGGCGGTCCCGGCCCGGCCCGCCGCGCCAGCGCCCGCAGCGCTGCCCGAACGCGCACGCCACGGCATCAGGCCCCACGCCTGGCGGCAATGGCTTGCGCGCCTGGCCATCGTCTCGCGGCTGTCGAAGGCCATCGGGCGGCGCCAGGCCGCCTACATCGGCAAGATGCTCGACATGTTCGACTCGGGCCGCCTCGACGAGGCCCTGCGCCATGCGATCCCGCTGGGCGGTGCCGCCGACACGTCGGTCGGCCAGGCCTTCGGTACGCCGGGCGCACGCAGCGACCTGTCGCTCAGCCGCGGGCCCACCGCGTCGACCCGCATCGAACTCGGCGACGAGCTCGACCGCCACCTGCGCAGCCTGTACCGGCGCGCCTTCGAGCAGCTGGACCGCGCCGGGCGCATCGACGAGGCGGTGTTCGTGCTGGCCGAGCTGCTGCATGCGCGGCAGGAGGCGCTGGACTACCTCGAGCGCCATGCCCGCCACGCACAGGCGGCCGAACTGGCGCTGGCCTGGGACCAGCCGCCCGCGGTGATCGTGCGCCTGCACTGCCTGGCCGGCGACTGGCGCCGCGCGATCGCCGTCGCGCGGCGCGACGATGCCTTCCAGGACGCGGTGCTGCAGCTCGGCGCCAAGTGGCCGCAGGCGGCGGCGCGGCTGCGCGAGGAATGGGCGCGCTCGCTCGCCGCGAAGGGCGAGTGGCTGGCCGCCGTCGACGCGCTGTGGCCGCTCGAGAACCAGCGCGCCCTCGCCGTCGACTGGTTGCTGCAGGCCGAAGCCGAGGGCGGCACGCTGGGCGCGCGCGCCCTCGTCAAGCGGGCGGTGCTGCTGCCGGACACCCTCTCCCGCTGCGCCGAGCCGCTCGACGCGCTGGCGCGCGACGCGGGCCTGCAGCACGAGCGCGAAGGCTTCGTCGATGCGCTGCTCGCGCTGAAGCAGCACCCGGCACCGCTGCCGCAGCTGGCCCGGCGGGTGCTGCCTGCCGTGCTGGCCGACCAGGGCGCGGGCCGCGGCCGCCTCGCGCGCAACGTGGTGCAGCGGCTGGTGACGCTCGCGAACGATCCGTGGCTCAACGCCGACCTGCCGCCGGGGCCGCTGCCGTCGCCGACCCTGCAGGCGCTGCGCGACCGTGCCGGCATGCTGCAGGGGCAGGTGCCGGCCGGCGGCGGCCTGCCGCTGCTCGACGCGGTGGTGCTGGACGACGGGCGCTACCTGGTCGCGCTCGGCGAGGCCGGCGCGGCCGTCGTCGATGGCCACGGCCGCGTCGTGTCGCGCTTCGCGGTGCCGGCCGAGCGGCTGGTGATCGCGCACAACCGCCGCGTGGCACTGTGCCTCGCGCAGCGCGACGGCCTGTGGCGCGTGAGCCGGCTCGACATCGGGCTGCGCCGCGCCACCGACCTCGGGCTGGGGGCGTTCGACGTGATGGCCGATGCGTTCGACGGCATCGCGTGGACGGTGGCGCGCGAGCGGCGCATCAGCGTGCTCGACACGCAGCGCTCGCTGCACGAGGCACTGTGGCAGGTGACCGACCTGCCGGGCGACGCACGCGCAATGTCCAGCGAGGGGAGCACCGAGCAGTTCGCGCTGGTCGACGGCCGCGGCCACGCCGAGCTGTGGCGCTACGTGCTGCCGCAGCGCCGGCTCGGCGCGCGCGGCGAAGCGATCCCGGCGCGGACGGTGCCGGGTGCCCGGCAGCTGCTGCACGGCAACGGCGGCGTCGTCGAGTTGTGGGTGCAGGACGAGGCCGGCACGCCCACGTTCGGCTTCAACCTGCATGGCCGCACGGGCTCGATCCCGCTGCCGCCGTGGAACGGCGTGCGGCTGGACGAACCGGCCAGCACGGCCGGTGGCTGGCTGCTGGCGCCGCTGAGCGACGATGCGTCCACGCACTGGCAGCTGGTGTCGCTGGGCACCGCACGGCTGCATGCCGGCGTGGCGGACTGGCCGCGCGCGTCGCTGCCGCGCGGCCGGTTGCAGGCGGGGCACGTGCTGTTGTTCGACCAGGCCGGCCGGCTGTGGCACCTGGACACGGCCAGCAGCGCGGTGCAGGCGCTGACCGTGCGCGTCTCCTAGAGCGGCCGCTCAGGCGGGCGCCAGCGCGTCCCCGCGCAGCTTGAACACCGCCACCGCCTCCACCAGCATCCGCGCCTGCTGCCTCAGGCTCTCGGCCGCCGCGGCGCCCTCTTCGACCAGCGCGGCGTTCTGCTGCGTGGTCTGGTCCATCTGCGACACCGCGTCGCCGACTTGCGTGACGCCCGAACTCTGCTCGACCGCCGCGGCGCTGATCTCGCCGACGATGTCGCTGACGCGTCCGATCGCCGCGACGATCTGCTGCATCGAGTGCCCGGCCTGGTCGACCAGCACCGTGCCCTGCTCCACTTGCTGCACGCTGTGGCCGATGAGCGACTTGATCTCGCGCGCCGCCTGCGCGCTGCGCTGGGCCAGGCTGCGCACCTCGCTCGCGACCACCGCGAAGCCGCGGCCCTGCTCGCCGGCACGCGCCGCCTCGACGGCCGCATTGAGCGCCAGGATGTTGGTCTGGAACGCGATGCCGTCGATCACGCCGATGATGTCGCCGATCTTCTTCGACGAGTCGTTGATGCCGCGCATGGTGTCGACCACGCGGCCCACCACCTGGCCGCCATCCTGGGCGGCGCTCGCGGCGCTGAGCGCCAGCTGGTTGGCCTGGCGCGCGTTGTCGGCGTTGCTGCGCACCGTGGAGCTCAGCTCCTCCATCGTCGCCGCGGTCTRCTGCAATGCGCTCGCCTGCTCTTCGGTGCGCTGGCTCAGGTCGAGGTTGCCCTGCGCGATCTGCGCGCTGGCGGTCGCGACGCTCTCGGCATTGCCGCGCACGCTGCCGACGATCTGCACCAGGCTGTTGCGCATGCGCTGCAGCGCACCGAGCAGCTGGCCGGTCTCGTCGCTGGATTCGACCTTCACCGACGCCGTCAGGTCGCCTTCGCTGACCTGGTCGGCGACCGCGGCGGCCTGCTTCAGCGGGCGCACGATGGAGCGCGTGACGGCCCAGGCGATGGCCGCGCCGAACAGCGCCGCGAGGCCGGCCAGGCCGAGCATCAGCACGCTGTCGGCACGCGCGGCGCCCTGGATGTCGCTCGCCACCCGGCGCATCTCCTGCTGCTGCGATTCGACCAGCGCATCGACCGCCTTGAAGTAGGCGTTCTGCACCGGCCGCACCTCGGTCAGCAGCATCGTGGTCGCGGCGGCATCGTCGTCGCCCAGGCCGAGCGCGATCGCCTTGTCGAGGGCCTGCTCGTACGGCGGCAGCGTGGCCGACACCGCCTTCAGCAGCTCGCGGCCGGCGCTGCTGCGCAGGCTGGCGTCGAGGGCGGCGATGATCTCGGCGTTCTTCGCGCGCATCTCGTCGATGCGCTTCTTCTCGGCCTGCATCGCCGCCGCGTCGGACAGCAGCACGATGTTGCGCACGCCGCGCGCGACGACGTTCTGGTTGTCCTTCATCTGCGACAGCTGCAGCACCTTGGCCATCTCGTGCTGGGTCAGGTCGCCCACCTGCTGGCTGATGGTGGCCATCTGCTGCCGGGCCGACAAGGCCATGGCCACCGCCACCGCGATCGTGATCAGGAAACCGGTGCCGAGTCGCTTGCCGATCGTGAAATTTCCGAGGAATGCCATGGCCGTCGTCCGCGGTACGCCGTGGCGGAAGCCACTTCCAGCGTACTCATCGCGGTATCGACGGCCCATGCACGCGCCTGAAGCGGGCAGATGTCAGCCAATGTGAACATCTCCCGCCCCGGTGGGACTTACTGCGCGTTGTGCGTCGCAGCGCGTTGCGCGCTCAGGCGGTTGCTGGTCTCGACGTTGTAACCGGCCAGTTCGCCTTGCTGCACGGTGCGGCCGATCAGCTTCATGCGCTGCTCGAACTGCTGCTGCGCGCTGCCGGCGAAGGTGCTGTCCGCCGGGGTGACCGAGGTTTCGCCGTAGGCGGCGGTGCGGCCGATCAGGGCCATGCGGGCCGCGTGTTGCTGGCGCTGTTCGGCGGCGCTCAGCAGCTTGCCGCTGTTGCTGTCCACATACTGGGCCGGGGCTTGTTCGCCGGCTTGGGCGGTGCGGCCGATCAGGCGCATTCTTTCGGCGTACGACGAACCGGTGTCGGCGAACACCGCGCCGGAGGCGGCGGCAAGGGCGAGGGAGACGGCGATGAGAAGCTTGCTGTTCATGATGAGTTCCTTGAGCAATGGTGGCAATGGGGCTGGGTTTCTTGCGGGTCGCCACGCTTGCTTCGCGTGTCCGGCTCGTTCGAACTCGACGGGTCGTCTGGGGAGACAAAGCATCGATGGGGTGAACTCTAGTGGTTAACCCTGGATTGATCGATGGCGGTTTGGCGAATTGATCATTGCTGAAAGGAGAACAATCAGCCCCTTGAACTCACTTCGAGGAGATCCCGCTGCACAACGAGGATGGCGAGGCCGGCGTGCCGGCACCGTGGAAGGCGTTCCGCGAGTGCGTGGCGCGCGCCGACGCGGTCAGCTGCTCGCCGGGTGCGATTGGCGGCTTCGGCAGCAACCACTACCTGCGGCAGTGCTGCAGAAGTTCGAGGCCTGGATCCAGCGCAACCGGCGCGCCGGCTGATCAGGCGCCGCCGCGCACCGGGATGGCCGCGCCGTGGATGGCGCGGGCCGCGTCGCTGCACAGGAAGACGATGACGCGCGCGATGTCGTGCGGCGAGGTCCACTGGCCGAAATCGGCCTTCGGCATCGCCGCACGGTTGGCCGGCGTGTCGATCGTGCCGGGCAGCACCGAGTTGGCGCGCACGCCGCTGCCGCGCAGTTCTTCGGCCAGCGCGGCCATCAAGGCCAGCACGGCGGCCTTCGAGGCCGCGTAGACGGCCGCGCCGGCCGCCGGCGCGACACCCGCCATCGCCGCCACGTTGACCAGCGAGCCCGCGCCGCGCGCCTGCATCGCCGGCACCACCGCGCGCAGCAGCGCATGCGTGGCGCGCAGGTTCATGTCGATCATCTGGTCGAAGGCGGCCGCATCCTGCTGCCACAACGGCATGCCACCAGCCCAGCCGCCGATCGCGTTGACCATCGCGTCGAGCCGGCCATGGCGTGCCAGGATCTGCGCGACGCTCGCGCGCACGGCCGCCTCGTCGGTCGCATCGAGCTCGATGCCCTGCACCGGCACGGCGCCGACACGCAGCTGCTTCTGCAGCTCGTCGAACGAACGGCGCTGCCGGTAGCTCACCAGCACGGTCGCGCCGGCATCGACGAAGGCCTGCGTCACGGCGCCGCCGAGCGCGCCGGTGCCGCCGGCCACGAGCACCACGGGGGAAGGCTGGGGTGGGGTCATGCGGGATTCCTCCAAAGAGGAGCGGATTCTGCCCCGGGATCGGGGTTGCAACGGGATGTAGCCCGCGATGGATGCCCCTGCGATCCCCGACAGGACCAACCGGATACCTGTGGGCCACGGCATGCCATGCCGGCACGCCCGCCTTGAAAGCGCTTTCGCACTTTGTTGCAAGCCGCCCGGGCGCAGCGGCGGGCGCCCTCCCAGAATCGCCCCCGAACGTCCGGCGCGGCCGGYGACCACACGAGGGAGCAGGGATGATGCGCATCGGCAAGGGATTCTGGGGATGGCTGCTGGCCGCACTGGCGGCGACGGCCTTGTTCGCCGCACCGGCGGCGGCGGCCGACTTCACGCAGGGCGTGACCAGTTCGGGCAGCAACGCGACGATCTGGTTCAAGTCCAGCGTCGCGACCACCTGGGTCGATGTGCACTACCAGGTCAACGGCGGCCCGCAGCAGAACCTGCGCATGCCGTACAACAGCGGCGCGGCCCGCCACGAGCAGCCCGTCACCGGCCTGGCCGCCGGCAACACGCTGAGCTACTTCTTCACCTACAACAACGGCGCACCCGCCTACGACACGCCGCGCTACAGCGCGACCATCGGCGGCGGCACCACGCCGCCGCCGGCCAGCGGTGCGATCTGCTTCTTCGAGCACGTCGACTACCAGGGCGCATCGTTCTGCGCCGATGCCGACAACGCCTGGGTCGGCAGCACCTGGAACGACCGCATCTCGTCGGTCAAGGTCAGGAGCGGCTACCAGGTCGACCTGTTCGACGACATCAACTTCGGCGGCCGCTCGCTGGCGCTCGGTGCCGACACGCCCAACCTGGTCGGCGTCAACTTCAACGACATCGCGTCGTCGTTCCGCGTGCGCCAGGGCGGCGGCGGCGTCGACCTGCCGGTGGGCAACGGCGTGATGACGATCAAGCTGGTCAACGCCACCAACGGCGCGTTCGCCGATTCGCAGGTGTACTGGTCCATCATCGGCTACGACCCGGTGACGCGCGTGCTGTCGCACGTCGACAGCAGCGGCCGGCTGATCCCGTCGGCGCTGGCCGACAACGACGCCGGCAACCGCGTGGTCAAGAACGGCCAGAACTACGCGAACTACTTCAACAAGCTGAGCGACGCCGGCTGGGTGTCGATCCCGAAGATCGATTCGGGCCGCATGTTCATCAGCCTCGGCTCGCCGATGTTCATCAAGATCAACACCGCCGGCGACGGCCGCCTGGGTTTCGCCGGCCCCGACCTGAACAACCCCGGCGACCCGAACCAGGACGTGAACTTCGAATGGATCGAGTTCACCGTCGACAACAGCGGCTACCACGGCAACACCACGCGCGTGGACCAGTTCGGCTTCCCGCTGAAGACGCGCCTGCTCGGCGAGGACGGCTACGACCGCACGCTCGGCGAGAACCAGTCGCGTGCGCAGATCTTCGCCGACTTCGAGGCGCTGCCGCAGGCCGAATTCCGCGCCCTGGTGCAACGGCCCTACCGCATCATCGCGCCGGCCAAGTCGGTGTTCGGCGCCGGCCGCGCGCAGGGCAACTACTTCCAGTCCTATGTCGACCAGGTCTGGAGCCGCTACGCCGGCACCGACCTCGTCTTCAGCGCCGAGGCCGGCACCTTCCGCGGCCGCGTGATCGGCAACGACTTCGTGTTCTCGAAGGACGGCGGCCCGCAGAACCTCTACATCCGCGGCAAGCCGACCACGCAGGGCATCCTCGAGGCCTCGGGCAACCTGGCCAGCGGCAACTCGCAGGAGCTGGTGGTGCAGGCGCAGATCGCCGCCGCCTTCAACCGCCACCTGCTGATCAGCGTCGACCCGTCGCAGTGGAGCAACTCGGCCGCCTACTACCCGGCGGGACCTGCCAACTACTACGCGAAGTTCTGGCATGACCACAGCATCGACGGCCTGGCCTACGGCTTCGCCTACGACGACGTGCGCAGCAAGAGCACGCTGCTGGAGCACCCGAACCCGCGCGGCATGATCGTCACGGTGGGCTGGTAGCCCGGCGGTACGCCTGTCCGCCCGGCCTGCGCTCAAGCGCGGGAGCCCGGGGCCGATAAGTGCAAGAGCGCCGCCCGCATGTCGCGGGCGGTGCTCTTTGCACATCTGACAGACCGTGAAACGCCGTTCCGCTTCGCGCCCGCCGATCGGCCTTGCCGCGCTGCTTGCCTTTGCCGCCACCTGCAGTGCGGCGCAGGACCTGGCCTCGATCCCGCTCGACCAGTTGCTCGACCTGGAGGTCTCCGGCGCGTCGAAGATGCCGTCGCGCCTGAGCCAGTCGGCCTCGTCGGCCACCGTCGTCTCGGCCGACGAGATCCGCGCGCTCGGCTACCGCACGCTCGGCGAGGTGCTGCAGTCGGTGCGCGGCCTGCTGGTGTCGTCGGACCGCACCTACGCCTACGTCAGCGTGCGCGGCGTCGCCCCGGCCGGCGACTACAACACCCGCATCCTGCTGCTGATCGACGGCAACCGCGTCAACGACACGGTGTTCGACCAGGCTGCCGTCGGCAGCGAGTTCCCGCTCGACCTGGCGCTGGTCGAGCGCGTCGAGTTCGTGCCCGGCCAGGGCTCGGCGGTGCATGGCGGCAACGCGCTGTTCGGCGTCGTCAACGTGGTCACGCGCCGCGCGGCCGGGGCGCCGGGCGGCGAGCTGGCGGTCGCGCTCGGCCACGGGGCCGAACGCGAACTGCGGCTGACCGGCCGGCAACGCGTCGGCAGCGACGGCGCGCTGCTGCTGTCGGCGAGCACGCGGCGCATGGCCGGCACCGACGCCGGCTACCCGTCCGGAACCAGCCACGACACCGACCACGAACGCGGCGACCGCGTCTACCTGAAATACCAGCAGGGCGAGCTGAACGCCTCGCTGGTCTGGTCCGACCGCATCAAGGGCCTGAGCGCATTCGCCGGCGCGGTGTTCGGCGATCCCGGCAACCTGTACCGCGACACCTACACGCTGGCCGACGCATCGCTGGCCCACCGGCTGGACAGCGGCGACCAGCTGAAGCTGCGGGCCTACGCCGGCAGCTATGCGTTCCGCGGCGATTTCGTCGTCGACTACCCGCCGGTCACGCTGAACCAGGACCGCGCCGAGTCGCGCTGGTGGGGCGTCGAGACCAACTGGCTCGTCAACCGCATCGACGACCACGCGCTGGTGCTGGGCGCCGACCTGCAGGTCTCGCCGCGGCGCGACCAGTCCAACGCCGACGTCGATCCGGCACCGGCGGTCTACCTCGACGACCACCGCCGCAGCACCCGCCAGTCGGTGTTCGCCGAGGACCAGTGGGCGCTCGCGCCGGCGGTCTCGCTGACCACCGGCCTGCGCTTCGACCGCAATGCCGGCGACACCACGTTCACGCAATGGAGCCCGCGCCTGGCCCTGGTGGCGCGCCCGAGCGGCGACCTGGTGCTGAAGCTGATGCACGGCCGCGCCTTCCGCGCACCCAACGCCTACGAGTCGTACTACGCGATCGCCGGCACCGTCGGCTACAAGGGCAACCCGGCCTTGCAGAACGAATCGGTGCGCGGCAACGAAGCGGTGCTGGAATACCGCCCGTCGGCCTCGACGCGCTGGACGCTGTCGCTGCACGAGACGCGCGCCGACCGGCTGCTGGTGCAGGCGCTCGACCCGTCGGACAACCTGCTCGTCTACAACAACGCCGGCGCGCTGCGCACGCGCGGGCTGGAACTCGAGGCCGAGCAGGCGTTCCGCAACGGCGTGCGCCTGCGCGCCAACTACAGCCTGCAGCAGGTGCGCGACACCTCGGGGCTGGACCTCGCGTCGCGCACCGCCTCGCGCCTGGGCAAGCTGGTGCTGGTCGCCCCCGTCGCGCCCGCCTGGACCGCCGGGGTGCAGACGGTGCTCGTGAGCCGGCGCGGCGAGGTCCCGGGCTACGGCGTCACGCAGCTGACGCTGTCGCATGCCTGGGCGGCCGAGCGCGGCCGGGTATCGCTGAGCGCGTACGACCTGTTCAACCGCCGGCCCGACGATCCGGGCGGCGATTCGGTGCTGCAACCGGTGGCCCCGCAGGACGGACGCAGCCTGCGGCTGGCGTTCGAGTGGAAGTTCTGAACCGATGCGCTGGAGATCCGCTGTCCTGCCGTGGCTGCTGGCGCTGGCCTGCATGCCGGCGGCTGCCGTCGAGGAGCAGGAGCTGAAGGCCGCGATCGTCTTCAACCTGTTGCTGTTCGTCGAGTGGCCGGCCGACGTGCTGCCGCCCGGCGCCACGTCGCTCGGCTTGTGCGTCGGCCGGGCCAGCCCGCTGCAGCCGGCGCTGAAGGCGCTGGAAGGCCGCATCGTGCGCAGCCTGCGGCTGGACGTGCGCGAGCTGCCGGCCAGCGGCACGCCCTGCCATGCGGCCGTGCTGGACGATGCCGCGGCCGTGCCGACGCGCATCGCCCCCGGCCTGCTGCTGATCGCCGATGGCGACGCGGCCCCGGCCGCCGTGGCCGCGGTGGTGCTGCACCGCGCCGGCACGCGGGTGGTGTTCGACGTCAACCTCGGCGTCGCCCGCCAGGCGCGGCTGCAGCTGAGCTCGAAGCTGCTGCGCCTGGCACGCACGGTGACCGAATGAACGACGCCGAACGCCGCCGCGACCCGTTCCGCGTGCACAGCGGGCCGCAGCTCGGCCATCGGCTGATGCGCGCCGTCGCGCTCAGCGTGTGCGCGGCGCTGCTGGTGTCCGGCCTGAGCTTCGACACCTATGTGTATTTCTCGCTGCGCGCCGCGATGGTCGACGACGTCACCGCGCAGGCGCGCATCGCCGCCGACAACAGCTCGGCCGCGGTGCTGTTCGGCGACAGCGCGGCGGCGGCGCAGACGCTGTCCGGCCTGCAGGCCTCGACCAGCATCGAGCGTGCCGACCTGTACGACCTGAAGGGCCGCACCGTGGCCACCTGGGCCGCGCTCGGCCTGCGCACGCAGCGCGCCGATCCGCCGCCGATGCTGCAGGACGAGGGCCACCGCTTCGCCGCCAGCCACCTGCACGTGCGCGTGCCGGTGCGCGAAGGCGAGCGCGTGGTCGGCCACGTGCACCTGATGGCCAGCCTGGTGCCGCTGTACGAGCGCGTGGCCGCGTTCGCCGCGATCACGCTGGTGGTGAGCCTGGTGTCGTTCGCGCTCGCCTTCGCGCTCGCGGTCGGCATCCGGCGGCAGATCGACCGCACCGAGAAGCGGCTCGACTACCTGGCCTACTACGACCCGGTCAGCGGCCTGCCGAACCGCCATGCGGCCAACGAGCAGATCCAGCGCCTGATCGGCACGGTGGGGCGGTCCAGCGAAGGCTTCGCGCTGCTGCTGCTCGACCTGGACGACTTCAAGGTCGTCAACGACACCTGGGGGCACGGCGCGGGCGACGAGCTGCTGCGCACGCTGGCCGAGCGGCTCACGCGCTTCATGCGGCCGACCGACGTGGCCTTCCGCTTCGGCGGCGACGAGTTCGTGATCCTGTCGCCGCGCATCGGCGATCCGCTGCAGCTGCAGGCGCTGGCACGCGCCGCGATGCGCGCCCTCGACGAGCCGTTGGCCGTCGGTGCGCAGCAGCTGCGCGTGCGCGGCAGTGCCGGCATCGCGCTGTACCCGCACCATGCGGCCGATGCCGCCGGCCTGGTGCTGGCCGCGGACACCGCGATGTACGAGGCCAAGCGCCTGGGCAAGAACACCTTCGCGGTGTTCCGCCAGGACATGCACCACGACGCGGCGCACCGCATGCGCATCGAATCCGAGCTGCGCGAGGCGGTGGCGCGCAACCAGCTGCGCCTGCTGTACCAGCCGATCGTCGAGCTCGCGACGCAGCGGATGGTCGGTGTCGAGGCGCTGTTGCGCTGGGAGCATCCGCAGCTGGGCATGGTCTCGCCGGTGGAGTTCATCCCGATCGCCGAGACGAGCGGGCTGATCGTCGACATCGGGCAATGGGTGCTGCATGCCGCGTGCCGCCAGGTCAAGGCCTGGAACGATGCCGGGCACGGTGTGCACGTCGCGGTCAACGTGTCGGCGCTGCAGATCCGGCGCGGCATCCAGGCGCAGATCGGCGCGGCCCTCGAGGCCTCCGGCGCCGACCCGCGCTCGCTGCAGATCGAGCTGACCGAGCACTCGATGATCGAAGACCTGGCCAGCAACGTCGCGCAGCTCGAAGCGGTGCGCGCGCTGGGCATCCAGGTGGCGGTGGACGATTTCGGCACCGGGCTGTCGTCGCTGGCCTACCTGAAGCGGCTGCCGATCGGCAAGCTGAAGATCGACCGCGCCTTCGTGAAGGACCTGCCCGACAGCAGCGACGACGCGGCCATYGCGTCGGCCATCATCTCGATGGCCCACAGCCTGTCGCTGTGCGTGGTGGCCGAGGGCATCGAGACCGTGGCGCAGCGCGACTTCCTGGCCGCGCAGGGCTGCGACTTCGCGCAGGGCTATCTTTACAGCCGGCCGGTGGCGCCGGAGGCGATCGGCGCGCTGCTGGCCGCGGCACCGGCCGCCACCTGCCTGGCCACTTCCCGGCCCACGTCGGCCAGCGCCGCATTGCGCCGGCCGGCATCCGCGTCCGACCCGGTCAGGTAGGCCGCCACCACCAGCGGCGCGCGCTTCGGCGGCCACACCACCGCGACGTGGTTGCTGGTGCCGCGCTCGCCGGTGCCGGTCTTGTCGGCCACGCGCCAGTCGTCCGGAAAGCCGGCGCGCAGCCGGTCGAAGCCGGTGGTCGCGGCCAGCAGCCACTGCACCAGCTGGGCCCGGCCGGGCTCGGACAGCGCCGGGCCCAGGGCCGCACTGCGCAGCGCTGTGGCCATCGCGCGTGGCGTCGTCGTGTCGCGCGGATCCCCCGGCCGCGCCTCGTTCAGCCCGGGCTCGGTGCGGTCCAGCCGCGTCTGTGTGTCGCCCAGCGCGCGCGCATGGCGCGTGATGGCCGCCGGGCCGCCGAAGCTCTTCAGCAGCAGGTTGGCGGCCGCGTTGTCGCTAACGGTGACCGCGGCCTCGCACAGTTCGCCCACCGTCAGGCCCTCGCCGCCGACGTGCTTCTCGGTGACCGGCGAGTGGCTGATCAACACCTCGCGGCCGTAGACGATGCGGCGGTCCAGCCGCTCGCTGCCGGCATCGACGCGCTGCAGCACCAGCGAGGCCACGAGCCACTTGAAGGTGCTGCACATCGGGAAGCGTTCGTCGAGGCGATGGCCGACGACGCTGGCGCTTGTCGTGTCGAGCAGCGCCACGCCGAGCCGGCCGCCGACGGCGGCCTCGATCGCCGCCCAACGGGCCGGTCCGCTCGCCTGGCCAAAGCTTTTCTGGGTCGATGCGCCGGCCAGGGCCAGTGCGACCGCGGCATTGAACTGTCTTCTTTGCATGGGTGGATTCCTCGTGTCGATGAAAGCGGAGCGCGCACGATAGCCACCATGCCGGCCCGGCTCAAACGCTGATTTCGGGGGCGAGACCCCAGATAATCCGGGGCATGCCATCGCCGTTGAAATTGCCGCTGAACGCCCTGCGTGCGTTCGAGGTGTCGGCGCGGCACCTCAGCTTCACGCGTGCCGCGCTGGAGCTGTGCGTGACGCAGAACGCCGTCAGCGCGCAGGTCAGGAACCTCGAGGAACGCCTGGGCGCGCCGCTGTTCCGCCGCCTGCCGCGCGGGCTGGCGCTGACCGACGAAGGTGCGGCGCTGCTGCCGCTGCTGAGCGACAGCTTCGAGCGCATGCACGCGGTGCTGGAGCAGTTCGAGGGCGGGCTGCAGCGCCAGGTGCTGACGGTGGCGGTGGTCGGCACCTTCGCGGTCGGCTGGCTGCTGCCGCGGCTGGCCGCCTTCCGGCGCGACCACCCGTTCATCGACCTGCGGCTGCTGACGAACAACAACCGCGTCGACCTGGCCGCCGAAGGGCTGGACTGCGCGATCCGCTTCGGCGACGGCGCCTGGCACGGCACCGCGGCCGAGCCCTTGCTGCAGGCACCGCTGTCGCCGGTGTGCGCGCCGGCCATCGCGCGCCGGCTGCGCACGCCGGCCGACCTGGCGCACGAGACGCTGCTGCGCTCGTACCGCGCCGACGAGTGGACGCGCTGGTGCGCCGCCGCCGGGCTGCCGGCGCCGCTGCTGCGCGGGCCGGTGTTCGATTCGTCGATCACGATGGCGGCAGCGGCCGCCCAAGGCATCGGCGTGGCGCTGCTGCCGCCGGCGATGTTCGGCGAAGAGCTGCGCACCGAGCGGCTGCTGCAGCCGTTCGCGCTCGGCGTGTCGACCGGGCGCTACTGGCTGACGCGGCTGAAGTCGAAGGCCGAGACGCCGGCGATGAAGACCTGGCGGGCCTGGCTCGTCGGCGAAGCGGCGCGCGGCTGAGTTCAGAGCCGCACCGGCGTGTCGCTCCAACCGGTGCGCCGACGGCAGCCTTCCTGCTCGGCCACGTCGTCGGCGGTGTCGCACTGCACATCGGTGGCGGCCACCACGCTGACCACCGCGCCACCGCGGCGCACCGTCTCGGCATAGGCGGCGGCATCGTGCGGCGAGTCGCCCCATTCGAAGACACCCTGGAACAGCTCGAGCAGGTTGCCAACCAGGCCCCCGGTCACCAGCTCGTCGGCCTCGGACGCGATCGCGTGGTGCGGCCCGTCGCCGCGCGTGTGCAGTTCGACGGCCGGCAGGCCTTTCGCGCGCAGGCGGTCGGCGGCGCGCCGGCCGTCTTCGGGATCGTCGAATGCGAACAAGGCGTTGCTCATCGAGAGTCTCCTGCAGCGGTATCCCCGTGTCGGGCAAGCCGCGTTCCCGGCCAATGCATGACAACTGTATGCCCATACAGTACCATCGCGCATCATCGCCACTTGCCCGACCTGCCATGACCGACACCGCCCTCGACTCCCCCGAGCTCATCCAGGAACCCCGCCACTGGGAAGACGAGACCTGGATCGCGCAGGTGATCAAGAACGAGGACGACGACGGCTGGGCCGTCGCGATGACGCTGCGCGGCGAGGCCGAGCCGGCGCTGATCGGCCCGTGGACCATGGGCCGCGACAAGAAGAACCCGAAGCCGATGGATGCACCGTCGTTCCACACGCTGGTGAAGACCGCCTACGAGGTGAGGCGCCGCCACGAGCAGCAGCTGCAGGCACGGCTGCACAAGCAGGTGTCGGTCATGACGCCGGCCGGCAGCTTCGTCGTCTCGCTCGACATCGTGCCGGACGAAGACGAGCCCTACGCGATGCTGAGCGCGCGCGACGCCGACGGCACCGAATGCGCCCGCAAGCGCGTCGAGGCGGGCTTCCGCCTGGGCGCCGATGCGGCGACGGCCTGGCTGCAGCGCGAGCTGGGTTTCGAGGCGTCCTGAGCCCGCCGGCGCGAGCCGGAAGCTGCCGCCGACAGGCGCACAAGCACGGTCGCCTCGAGAACAATGCGGGCATGCCACCGACCCCGAGGACATCGCTGTCGCGCCTGCTGCTGCCCGCCGGTGTGGCGCCGCAGGCCGGGCCGCTGCTCGCGGCGCGCGCGCTGCGGGCGCTCGGCGATGGCTACATGGCCGTGCTGCTGCCGGCCTACCTGCTGGCAATCGGCCTGGGCACGCTGCAGGTGGGCATCGTCAGCACCGCGACGATGCTCGGCTCGGCCCTCGCAACGCTCGCCATCGGCGCCTGGGGCCACCGCTTCGCATCGCATCGCCTGCTGCGCGGCGCGGCGCTGCTGATGGCGGCCACCGGCCTGGGTTTTGCGGGCTTGTCGTCGTTCTGGCCGCTGCTCGCCGTCGCGTTCGTCGGCACGCTGAACCCGAGTTCGGGCGACGTCAGCGTGTTCCTGCCGCTGGAGCACGCCCGGCTGGCCGGTGCGGCCCAAGGCAGCGCCCGCACGGCGCTGTTTGCCCGCTACAGCGTGACGGGTGCCTTCTGCGCCGCGCTGGGCGCGCTCGCCGCCGGCCTGCCGGACTGGCTGGCACGCGACGGCGGCATCTCGCGCCTGGCGGCGTTGCGCGGCATGTTCGTCGTCTACGCGCTGCTGGGCGGGATCGTGTTCTGGCTCTACCGGCGCATGCCCTCGCCGGATGAAGCGCAGGGCCGGCACGAGGTGACACCGCTCGGGCCCTCGCGCGGCGTGGTGGTGCGCCTGGCGGCGCTGTTCAGCGTCGATGCCTTTGCCGGCGGCCTGGTGGTGAATTCGCTGCTGTCGCTGTGGCTGTTCGAGCGCTTCGGCCTGTCGCTGGCCCAGGCCGGCGCGTACTTCTTCTGGGCCGGGCTGCTGAGCGCCGCGTCGCAGCTGGCAGCACCGAAAGTCGCCGAACGCATCGGGCTGCTCAACACGATGGTCTTCACGCACCTGCCGGCCAACGTCTGCCTGGTGCTCGCCGCCTGGGCGCCCAGCCTGCCGGTCGCGCTGGCGCTGCTGTTCGTGCGCAGTGCCTTGTCGCAGATGGACGTGCCCACGCGCACCGCCTTCGTGATGGCCGTGGTGACGCCGGCCGAACGCAGCGCCGCCGCGAGTTTCACCGCGGTGCCGCGCAGCCTCGCCGCGGCACTGAGCCCGACGCTGAGCGGCGCGCTGTTCGCCGCGGGCTGGATCTCGCTGCCGCTGGTGGCCTGCGGTGCCCTCAAGATCGCCTACGACCTGGCGCTGTGGCGCGCAATGCGGCGACACCGGGTCGACGGGCCCGGATGACTCACTGCGGCCACTTCATCTCGCCCTTGATCACCTTGGCGCTGAGCTCCAGGCCGCCGAGATCGGTGAACTGCGGGTAGGCCTTCTTCATCGCGTCGACCAGCTCGGCCGAGTTGCGTGCCTTGGCCGCCTCGGCCTCGAAGACCTTCAGGTAGCCGGCCGTGAACTTGACGGCGTCCAGCCCCTTCGGCTCCTCTCCGGCGAAGTGGCCCGGCACCACGCGGCGCGGCTTCAGCGCCTCGATGTCCTTCAGTGCGGCCAGCCAGTTCCTGCGCGAGGCCGGCGTCTGCGTGTCGGCGATCCACACATGCGATCCGCTGGACACCACGACGCCACCCACCACCATTTTCAGCGACGGGATCCACACGACGCTGCGTTCCGGGCTCGCGCCGTGCAGCCCCTTGACCTGCAAGACCTGGCCATCGACGGCCAGGCTCTCGCCCTTCAGCACCTGCGGCAGCACCAGCTGCTTCGGTGCGTTCTCCTTCAGCACCGGCCCCCAGTAGRCGAGCTTGCCGTCCATCGTCGCCTTGATCGCCGCGACGGTGGGCGCGGTGCCCACGATCTTCGCGTCCGGGAAGGCGGCCTGGATCAGGTCGAGCCCGAAGTAGTAGTCGGGATCGCTGTGGCTGATGTAGACGGTGGTGAGCTTCCTGCCCGTCGCCTTGATCCTGTCGACCAGCGCCTGCGCATCGTTGCGCTGGAACTGGGCGTCGATCAGCACGACCTCGGACGGGCCGCTGACGATCTCGGAGCTGACCGGGAACATCGACTTCCCTGCGGGGTTGTAGACCTCGACCGAGAGCGATGGTGCAGCCGCCGCCCCCGTCGCCGTGGCGAGCAGGGTGATGGCGGCACCGAGGGTGAGAAGCAGGCGACGGTACATGGCAGGTTTCCTTGGATGGGGTGAGCCGGCGAGGATATGCTGCATGGATCGCACGAAAAACAGCCTTCTTCTCAACTGTTTGTTTCTTCCATCGATCAAATCATGGACCGTCTCCTTGCCGCCCAGGTGTTCGTCGCCATCAACGAGCGCGGCAGCCTCATCGGCGCGGCCGGCGCGCTGGACATGTCGCGCGCGATGGTCACCCGCTACCTCGCGCAGATGGAGCAATGGGCCGGGGCGCGCCTGCTGCACCGCACGACCCGGCGGCTGGGCCTCACCGCCGCGGGCGAGGCAACGCTGCAGCGTTGCCGGCAGATGCTGGACGTGGCCCGACTGGTGCCGCTGGCGGGCGACTCCGAAGCCGAGGAGCCGCGCGGCATGCTGCGCATCGCCTGTTCGCAATCGCTGGCGCAGGCCACGCTGGTGCCGGCCGTGGCCGCCTACCTGCGCCGGCACCCGCTCGCGGCGGTGGACCTGCAGATCGGCAACCGCGCGGTCGACCTGGTCAGCGAGCGCATCGACCTGGCGCTTCGCATCACCAACCAGCTCGATCCCAACCTGATCGCGCGCGTCGTGGGCCGCTGCGAATCGGTCGTCTGCGCAGCGCCGGACTACCTTCGATCGCACGGCACGCCGCTGCGCGTCGAAGACCTGGCCCGCCACAACTGCCTGACGTACTCGTACTTCGGCAAGAGCCTGTGGGAGTTCACGCGCGACGGCGCGCCGGTCAGCGTCCCGGTGAGCGGCAAGCTCAGCGCCGACGATTCGGTGGTGCTGCTGCGCGCCGCGGAGGAAGGCGCGGGCATCGTGCTGCAACCGGTCTTCTCCGCGGCACCGCTGATCGCCGACGGCCGCCTGGTGGCACTGCTGCCCGGCGTGCAGCCGCAGACGCTGGGCATCCACGCCGTCTTCGCTTCGCGCTCGCAGATGTCGGCCACCCTGCGCACGATGCTCGATTTCCTGGCCGCGTGGCTGGTGGATCCGCACCCGCAGCACGCGCCGCAATCGCTGGACTTGCAGGCACGGCGGCCCCACACTCGGGACCGAAGGGCACCCCCATGACCTCCGCCTCGGATCGCATACCGCTGACGCAAGTGCGAGACCTGCTGCACGTCGGGCAGGAGCTCCCGTTCAGGGTGCTCGACGAGCATGCGCGGCTGCTGCTGAACGCCGGGCAGATGCTGCACGACGAAGGCCAGCTCGAAGGCCTGATCGAGCGCGGCGCCTGGGCCGAGCGGCCGCTCGTCGAAGCCACCCGCCAGGCGCGCGCCGCCGCCGCCAAGGCGGCACTGCAGGCGGCACCGCTGTCGCTCTTCGATCGCTGGGAACGGCTGCTGCATCAATTCGAAAGGCTGGCGCGCGCCATCGCCAAGAAGGAGGAGCCGGGCACCGCGGTGCCGGCCTTCTTCGCGGCCTTGCTGGCCCTGGTCGACCGCGACCCGGACGTGGCCTTGTTCCTGTGCGTGCGGCAGGAAGACCGCCGCTTCGCGCTGTACCCGGTGAAGCATTCGATCCAGTCCGCGGTGCTGGTGCTGCTGACCGCGCGCTCGCTGGCCTGGGATCCCGATCGCTGCGCGTCGGTCACGTGCGCCGCGTTGACGATGAACCTGTCGATGCTGGACCTGCAGGCCACGATGGCCGAGCAGGACACGCCGCCGACGAAGAAGCAGCTCGAGCAGGTCCGCGCGCACCCGCAGGCGACGGTGTCGATGCTGCGTGCGGCCGGCGTGGCCGACGAGGTCTGGCTGGCCGCCGTCGCGGACCACCACGAACACGTGGGGGGTGGCGGCTACCCGCGCGGCGAAGGGGATGTGAACGCCGAAGCGCAGCTGCTGCGCGCCGCGGACGTGTTCATGGCCAAGATCAGCGCGCGTTCGAACCGGCCGCCGATCACGCCGCACCTGGCGATCCGCCAGTTGTTCCAGCAGAGCGCCGGGGCCCCGCTGGCGATGGCGATGGTGAAGACCCTGGGGGTGTACCCGCCCGGCAGCCTGGTGCGGCTGCATTCCGGGGAGATCGGCGTGGCGATCCGCCGGGCCGCGGCCGGCCCGCATCCGCTGGTCGCGACGCTGAGCGACAAGAACGGCAAGCCCACCGGCGAGACCCATCGCCGCAACAGCGCCGAAGCGGGCTTCGCGATCGACGGCCCGGTCGAGGCGCCGAACGCGTTCGCGCGCGTGCTGCCCGAGCGGGTGTACGGGCTGATCGGGGCCTGAGTTCAGCGCTTGCGCGCATGCGCCAGCGCGTACTCGACGAAGGGCGGCCGGGCTTCTTGCATTCTGTTTCAGGTCGTCTCGCGGCACCAACGCGCCCCGCCCTGTTCATGGAATGTTCAAGGTTTCGTCAAGTCTTCCGGCATCGCGATCCACACAATCGCTCGGCCATGCATCACGACGATCAACCCGGTCCCTTCCCTTTCTCGCGCCGCGCCTTCCTGCTGGGATTGAGCGGGTTGAGCGCCGTCGGCCTGCAGGCTTGCGCCAATGGCGAAGGCACCAGCGCCGACGAGCCCTCGTCCGGGACACCGCCCGAGGAACAGCCCAAGGCCTTCGTCCACCCCGGCCTGCTGCACACCGAAGCCGACTTCACCCGCATGCGCGAGCAGGTCGCCGCGGGCGCGCAGCCGTGGCTCGCCGGCTGGAACGCGCTGACGTCGAACGGCCGCTCGCAGCTTGGCGCCTCGCCGCGCCCGCTCGCCACGGTGGTCCGCGGCGGGGACGGATCGAACTTCGCGCAGATGTACATCGACATCGCGCGCAGCTACCAGCTCGCGCTGCGCTGGAAGGTCTCGGGCGACGTGCGCTATGCCGACCAGGCCGTCGTGTTCCTCAACGCCTGGTCGGGCACGCTGACGTCGATCACCGGCAACGCCGACCGCTACCTCGCGGCCGGCATCTACGGCTACCAGTTCGCCAACGCGGCCGAGATCATGCGCAGCTACAGCGGCTGGGCCGCGGCCGACTTCAAGCGCTTCCAGGACATGATGCTGGCGGTGTTCTACCCGCTCTCCAGCCGCTTCCTGAAGGAGCACAACGGCGCCGTCATCACCAACTACTGGGCCAACTGGGACCAGTGCGCGCTGGCCTGCGTGCTGAGCGTGGGCGTGCTGTGCGACCGGCGCGACATCTACGACGAGGCGATGGCCTACTACCGCAATGGCCAGGGCAACGGCGCCGGCCTGCAGGCGGTCTACCACGTCCACCCGGGCAAGCTCGGGCAATGGCAGGAAAGCGGCCGAGACCAGGGCCACGCCACGCTGGGCATCGGCCTGGCGGGCGCCTTCATCGAATCGGCATGGAACCAGGGCGACGACCTGTACGCCTACGACGACCACCGCTTCCTCGCCGGCGCGGAGTACGTCGCCAAGTCGAACAGCACCGATGCCGGCGGCGCCTTCCCTGCGATGCCCTACCTGCCCTACAGCAACAAGCAGGGCACCAGCACCGGCGTGTCGCCGGCAGCGCTCGGGATCGGGCGTCCGGTCTGGGAACTGGTGCTGAACCACTACGAGGGCCGGCTGGGCATCGCCGCCCCCTTCGTCAGGCAGCAGGCGCTGCAGATGCGGCCCGAGTGGGACGGCTCGAACGGCGACCAGCTGGGCTTCGGCACGCTGACCTTCGCACGCCAGCCCATCGCCGGCGCACACCCGAGCGGCCTGACCGCGCACCGGCAGGACACGCAGGTCGAGCTGTCGTGGTGGGGCGTGCCGGACGCGGTCTCGTACACCGTCAAGCGCGCGGCCCGAAGCGGTGGCCCGTACACCGTGCTGGCCAGCGGCTTGAACGGCACGCTGACCTGGGTGGACCCGGCCCCCGCCGCCTCGTCGTGGTACGTGGTGACGGCCGCCACCGCCTCCGGCGAAAGCGCGGCCTCCAACGAGGCGGGGGTCTCGATGACACCCCAGCTGGTGCTGCAGCCGGTCTCGGCAGCACGCGGCAGCGTGGCGGCCGGCACCCCGGCCGACGTTGCGGGTTCGCCGTCCGTGCCCACCGCCGCCCTCACCGCCCTCAGCGACTTCACGATCGCGGCCTGGGTGTTCCTCGACGCGGCCGAGACCTGGTCGCGCGTCTTCGACGTCGGCTCCGGCCCGCGCCGCAGCATGTTCCTCACGCCGCGCAATGCGGCCGGCGTCGTGCAATTCACGATCGACACGGTGCATGGCTACGTCGCGCAGAACGTCACCGGCCACGCGCCCCTGCGCACCGGGGCGTGGACCCATGTCGCGGTCACGCTGAGCGGCAAGCGCGCGACCCTGTACGTCGACGGCGTGGCCGTCGGCAGCAAGCCCGACATGGCCTTCGCACCCTGCGACCTGGGCATCGGCATGGAGGGCTGGATCGGCAGGTCCCAGTACGCGGGCGACCCGCTGCTCAAAGGCAAGGTCGACGACTTCCGGGTTTACACGGGGGCCCTGGAGCCCGCGGCGATCGCCGCCCTGGCGGCGCCGCGCGCCTCATCGTCCGGCTGAACATCGCAGGGCGCGCGGCGCCGTGATTCGCTGCCCGACKGGCGGGCATTCGACTATGCTCGGCCGGCAGACGTGCGCCATTTGTTGCGGCGCGCCCCGCGAGTTCACCGATGACCCATCCCGCCCCTGAGTTGGACACACAGCCGCGGCGCCGCGGCTGGCTGGCATCGGTGTCGCGGATCCCGGGCGGCGGCATCGCGATGGCGCTGCTGATCCGCGTGCTGCTGTTCAGCACCGCGGTCACGCTGCTGCTCACCGTGCTGCAGCTGACGCTGAGCTACCGCAGCGAGCGGGCCCGCCTGGAAAGCCGCTTCGGCGAGATCGACCAGGCCAGCTCGCGCAGCCTCAGCGAAAGCCTGTGGGCGCTGGACTCCAAGCAGCTCGAGGAACAGCTCGAAGGCATCGTGCGGCTGCCGTCGATCCGCGCCGCCGAGGTGCGCGAGACGGCCTCGTCCGCCCATTCGCTGACGGTGCTGCGCGGCGAGCGGCAGACCCGCCGGACGGTGGTGAAGGAGTTCCCGCTCGCCTGCTGCGGCGCGAACCCGCAGGTCATCGGCGTGCTGCGCATCGAGGCGACGCTCGCGGACATCTACCGCGAGCTGGCGACGCAAGCCGTCGTCATCCTGCTCAGCAATGCCGCCAAGACCTTCCTGGTCGCGCTGTTCATCCTGTTCGTCGTGCACCGGCTCGCCACGCGCCACCTGCTGGACATCGCCGCGTCGGTCGGCAGCGTCACGCCGCAGGCGGACGCGCCGCCGCTGCAGCTGCGGCGCCCGCAGACCCGGGACGACGAGCTCGACCAGCTGGTGCAGGCCCTGAACGCCATGCGCGAGCGCCTGGCCCAGCATGCCGCGGAACTCGGCAACGCCAATGCCCGCATGTCGACGCTCCTCGACAACATCCCGGACCTGGCCTGGGTGAAGGACGCCGACGGCCGCTACCTCGCGGTCAACCGTGCGCTCGCCACCACGCTCGGCTTCGAGCAGCCCGGCCAGATGATCGGCCTGACCGACCTGGACGTCCATCCGCCCGAGCTCAGCCGGGCGTACCGGCTCGACGACGCCGAGGTGATGGCGTCGAACGGCAGCAAGCGCATCGAGGAACAGCACGTCCGCCCCGATGGCAGCAGCGCGCTGGTGGAGACCATCAAGACGGCGCTGTGCGACCGCGACGGCCGCGTGACCGGCACGGTCGGCATCGCGCGCGACATCACGCAGCGCCGCCAGGCCGAGACCGACCGCGTGGCGCGCCGTTCCGCCGAGGCGGCCAACCAGGCCAAGAGCGACTTCCTGGCCAACATGAGCCACGAGATCCGCACGCCGATGAACGCCATCCTCGGCATGTCGTACCTGGCACTGCAAAGCGGGCTCAACCCGCAGCAGCTCAACTACGTCCAGAAGATCCACGGCGCGGCCGAATCGCTGCTGGGCATCATCAACGACATCCTCGACTTCTCGAAGATCGAGGCCGGCAAGCTCGACATCGAGGCGATCCCGTTCAACCTCGGCGACGTGATGGAGGGCCTGGGCCACCTGGTCGGCATGAACGCCGAGCAGAAGGGACTGGAGCTGCTGTTCGCGCTGCCGCCGCGCCTGCCGCAGGCGCTGGTGGGCGACCCGTCGCGGCTGCGCCAGGTGCTGCTCAACCTGGGCAACAACGCCGTCAAGTTCACCGAACGCGGCGAGGTGGTCGTCGCGATCACGGTCGCCGGGCGCGAGGACGAGGCCATCGCGCTGCGCTTCGAGGTGCGCGACACCGGCATCGGCATGACGCCCGACGAACGGCAGCGCCTGTTCCAGCCGTTCACGCAGGCCGATTCGTCGACCAGCCGGCGCTACGGCGGCACCGGCCTCGGGCTGTCGATCAGCCGGCACCTGGTGCAGCTGATGGGCGGCGAGATCGGCGTCGACAGCACGCCGGGCCAGGGCAGCCGGTTCCACTTCACGCTGCGCTTCGGCCTGCAGCCCGAGCCGGTCGACGCGCCGCTGCCGCGCGAAGACGACCTGCACGGCCGCCGCGTGCTGGTGGTCGACGACAACGCCAGCGCGCGCGAGGTGCTGGCCGGCATGTGCCGCGCGTTCGGCCTGGGCACCGACAGCACCGCCGATGGCCAGGACGCGCTGCGCAAGGTGCAGCAGGCGGATGCGGGCGACACGCCCTACGACCTGGTGCTGCTCGACTGGCAGATGCCCGGACTCGACGGCGTCGAATGCGCGCGCCAGCTCGGCCAGGACGGCCCGCGGCGCCATGCTGCGCCGACCGTGCTGATGGTGACGGCCTTCAGCCGCGACGACGTGCAGCAGCAGCTGGCACGGCAGCAGGTCAGCGTCGGCGCGCTGCTGACCAAGCCGGTCACGCCGTCGACGCTGCTCGACGCCTGCAGCGATGTGCTGGGGCTGTCGGTGCCGCGCACGACGCGTACCACGCAGCGCGAGGAAGCCCTGCTCGCGCACCAGGCAAGCCTGCGCGGCGCGCAGATCCTGCTGGTGGAGGACAACCCGATCAACCGCGAGATCGCGCTGAGCGTGCTGGGCAGCGCCGGCATCGCCGTCAGCGTGGCCTGCGATGGCCGCGAGGCGCTGCAGATGCTGGCGCAGCAGCGCTTCGACGGCGTGCTGATGGACTGCCAGATGCCGGTGATGGACGGCTACGCCGCCACGCGCGCGCTGCGCCGGGAGCCGCAGTGGCGCGAGCTGCCGGTGATCGCGATGACCGCGAACGCACTGGTCGGCGACCGCGAGAAGGTGCTGGCCGCCGGCATGAACGACCACGTCGCCAAGCCGATCAAGGTCGACGAGCTGTTTGCCACCCTCGCCCGCTGGATCCATCCGGCCGATGCGGCGCCGGACGCATCGAACGGCATCGACCGCACCGCCGGCATCGCCGCGACGATGGGCGACGAAGACCTGTACCGGCGCCTGATGCGCATGTTCCGCGACCGGGAGGCCGATTTCCCGGAGCGCTTCCGCGCCGCGCGCGCGGCCGGCGACACAGCGACGGCGATGCGCATGGCGCACGACCTGAAGAACGTGGCCGGCACGCTGGCCGTGCGCGCCGTGCACCTGGCGGCGACCGAACTGGAACGGGCCTGCATCGACGAACTCGATGACGGGTGCGTCGAGCCGCTGGTGCGCAAGGTGGCCCGGCTGCTGCGGCCGGTCATGGCCGAGCTGCGCGAACCGGGCGATCAGCGGGTCAGCTGATCAACGGCCGCGCCGCGCGTCGTACCACAGCTCGGGCCGGCCGGACGGCGTGCCCGGCGTCAGCAGGGGATTGCGCAGCTCGATCACCGTGCGCGTGTCCAGCCGCGCCTTGCGCAGCCGTTCGCCGAAGTACTGCTGGAAGACCTTGTCGAACGAGCCGTCGGCGATGGCCTTCTCCAGCCCGTCGCGGATGTCGTTGGCGAGCCGGGTGTTCTGGCGGTTCACCATGAAGTAGGAATCGTAGAAGTAGTGCAGCGCCAGGTGCGGCTCCACCTCCAGCGTGTCGGCATTGAGGGCCTGCTCGTCCCAGATCTCCATCATGCTGCGCGGGAAGTAGTCGAAGCGCTTGCCGGTGAGCATCTTGAACAGGCCCTCGTAGCGCGGCGCGGTGATCACGTCGATGCCATTGGCCCGCAGGATCTGCGTGTCCGGCCACTCCTGCCCCTGCGCGAGCCGCAGCCGCTTCAGGTCGTCCAGGGTGTTGATGCCTGCGACCAGCCCTCGGTCGCCCTTGCGGATCAGGCCAAGGCGCCAGCCGAGCAGGCCCTTGTTGATCGGGATGTAGATCGGCAGCAGGCGCGCCTCGCGTTCGGCGGAACTGGGGATCGGGCCGACGTCGATCGTCCGCCCGGCCTCGAGTTCCAGCACCTGCCGCTCCTGGTTCATCGGGGTCTCGGCCACCTGGATCCGGTACTTGGTGCCGCTCTTCGACAGCGCCAGCTGCAGCAATTGCAGCGGGTAGTCGTAGCGGCGATCGCCCTCGAACTCGGGCTTCGGAATGCGGACGATTTCGACCGCGAAGGCACCCAGGTGTGCCGCGAACACCAGGCAGGCCAACAGGCGAGACACCATGCGCATGATCACCTCCTCGTCCCTCGGGGACGCAGGCCATGATACGTGCGCAAGGCGCCCCGTGCGTGGCCGTCAGGGCCGCCAGGTCAGCGTCGTCCTCTTGTTGACGTCGGTGGCCGAGCCGACATTGGACGCCGCGTCGACGAAGCCCGACTTGCTGCCCGAACCGAGGTTCAGGCCCGCGCCGCGGTACTCGACGTCGCCATGCAGGTCCAGCGTGCCCGAGGCGCCCTGGTTGGCCTCGAAGAAGCCCAGTGGGTAGAAGGTGGTGCGCACCTGCGCCGAGCCGGAGACGGTGAAGGCGTTGTTGCCCCACGGGCTGCCGGTCTCGCCGATCACGCTGAGCCCGCCGACGGTGCCGCCGGTGACCGCGCCGTTGGCGATGATGGCCTGGTCTTCGATGCGCGCGCTGCCGGTGGCGCGGCCGCCGGGCAGGATGGTCGCGTACGGTCCCACATACACCGTGGCCGGCGTGCTGGTGGGCGCACAGCCGCCGCCATTGGCATGGCGCGCAGTGCCCGACGGGCAGGCGTCGCGCTGCCCGTTCTGGAAGCCCTGCGGCCACGCGTTGGCCAGCTCGACCATGTACGGGTAGCGCCAGATGGTTTCATAGGCCT
>NZ_JBFUEB010000055.1:0-43092 GCF_056404395.1 Rhizobacter sp. P2_D12
GCGGGCTCCCGACGATGCGAAGCGAGGCGGATGGAGAAGAAGATCCAACAATCGAGATGAGGGTCAGAGCCAGAACGGCCGTGTAAAGGCCGCTTGTGGCCGAAGCGTGCAGAACGAACTGCATGGTGTTCGGGTTGAGGCCCTTTGCTTTGGTTACTTTCATTTGGGCCGCAAATGAAAGTGACTCGCCCGCCGGGGCGAGACCCGGCAACAGCCTCACGCAGTGAAAAGAAGCCCTCGCGCAGCGAGAAAGAAAGAAAAAACGGGCCCCGAAGGACCCGTTGAAAGCACTTTTCAGCGCCAGGAGGAGATCAAGAAAACAAAAGTCGCTAACTACACACTACCCAGGGAAATCGGAAAACTCTTGAGCTGTTATCGGCCGCGTTCCGGCCGACTTGAGCCGCTCAGTGCATCTGGATGCCACCCGAGGCCTTGCCCTTGCCGGCACGTGCCGGCGGGTTGCACAGGCCGCACACGTAGTGCTTGGAGATCTCGTGCGGGTGGCTGACGAAATGGCCGCCGCACTTCGAGCACTTGGTCATCGTCAGCATGCCGTTGTCGACGAACTTGACCAGGCGCCAGGCGCGGGTGACGGACAGCAGCGCTTCCAGCCCTTGGGCCTGCGTCTGCTCGGAATACAGCTGGTAAGCCTTGATGACGGTGTCGATCTCGTCCATCTCGGCCACCTTGTTCAGGTACTCGTGGATGTTCAGGAACAGCGAGGCATGGATGTTCGGCTGCCAGGTCATGAACCAGTCCGTGGAGAAGGGCAGCTGGCCCTTGCTCGGCGACTTGCCGGAGACTTCCTTGTACAGGCGCAGCAGACGCTCGTAGGACAGGTCGGTTTCGGATTCCAGCACCTGCAGGCGGGCACCCAGGTTGATCAGCGTGACCGCACGTTCGATCTGCTTGGCTTCAGTGAGGATGCTCTTGCTGCGGGTCATGTCGGTCTCCTGGAATCTTGTTGGACTGGCGTGCTCTGTCGGGCTCAGGCGGCTTCGTGGTGGCGGCCGGCCATCAGGATGCTGGCGTGCAGGCGGCTCGTGGTGTCGTTCGCCGCAGCCTTGCCATGGTTGGTCAGCAGGCCCCAGACCAGGTCGTCATCCATGCGGAAGCGGCACAGCAGCGTGTTGCTCGCGGCCACCTTCATCATCTGCGCCGGGGTCAGCAGGCCGATCAGCGAAGCGCTTTCGTCGCTGATGCCCAGGCGGTACAGGGCTTGCTCGCGGTCGCTGCGGATCAGGCTCTGCGCCAGCATCAGGTAGGACAGGTTGGCTTCACGGATCTCGGTCAGGATTTGGTCTGCGTTCATGTCTGTTGCCTCGGTGTGTGTTGCGGTTTGCTTGCGACTTGTCTCAACGTGGAATGGATTGTGAAGATTTGATTTGGACGGTGACATCAGGTCAGTTCTGTGGCTTGAGTCCACGTTCTTCCATCAGCCGTGTCAGGCAAATTCCTACACGCCTGACAGGCAAGCCGAAGGCGCGCGCAAGTCCTTGTCGCAGAACGAAAAAAAGACCGCGCGTGGCGGTCTTTCGGGGTCGGGCGGGGGCGTTTCAGGCCTGGATGGCGGCCAGGTCGGCGGCGTAGCGGTCGCTCATGTCGTCCGGCAACGCGAAATCTGCCCGCATGACGCGGGCCGTGGTGCGCTCGCGCGGCGTCGTTTCCACCTTGGTCAGCACCACGCGCATGAAGGCAGCCTTGTCCTTCTGGCATTCGCGCAGGCCGTCGTCGAGGTAGCCGAACTGCGCCAGCTGGAAGCGGTGCTCGAACCAGCCCAGGTACCAGAACCAGTCGGTGTAGTACAGCCACGATTTCTCGTTCAGCGCCCGCAGGTGGGTCGGGTCCTGCCAGGCGGTGGGGGCGTGCTCGTACGGCACCTCGATGATGAAGCTGCCGCCGGTCTTCAGCAGCGCCAGGCAATTGCCCATCAGCTGCGGCAGGTCGGGCACGTGCTCGAGCACGTTGTTCGCGAACACCAGCTCGGCGCTGCCTTGCTGCAGCAGCATGTCGCCGCCATAGGACGAGCGGGCCTGCACCGGCCAGGTCACCGGCTGGCCCAGGTCGAGCACCAGGTCGGGCTGGGCGCGCTCGAGGATGTCGATGTTCAGCCAGCCCGGTTTGTAGTCCTTGCCCGAGCCGAGGTTGATGCGCAGCGGCTGCCAGGCCAGCTGCGGCCGGCGCTCCTGGTGCACCCGGCCGTAGCCGGCGGCGAAGGCCAGGATGTCGGCATAGGCCTCGACCGGATCGGTGGCCTCGAAGCGCTGCAGTTGCGCGCGCGCCTGCTCGAAGAACGCCGGCGTGCCGAAATGGCTGCCGAACATCTCCGCCAGGCTGGCCTCGTCGAACCAGGTCACGCAGTCTTCGAAGGCCGCATGCGGCCGCGTCTGCGCGCGGCGCTCGGACAGCACCGGCGTGCCCAGCGACAGGCAGTGCGACACGCGCGCCTGCTCGAAGCGGCTGGACGGGTAGAAGTGCAGGTTGACCACCGCCTTCGCCTGCAGGATCACCTCGTCGCGCTCGGGGCCGTATAGCGGCTGGTCGAACAGCGCGACGCGCCGGCCGCTGGCCTCGATGCGCTGCAGCATCTCGCGCCGGCGCTCGTTCATGCTGCCGATGAACAGCAGGTCGATCGGGCGCTCTTCCAGCGGCACGGCCTGCTCCGGCTTCAGGTAGGGCGCGTACAGCAGCGGGAACAGCGGCACGTCGTCGGCATGCGTCGTGTACGCGGCGATGTTGTCGGCGTCGTACTCGATTACCGCCGAGGCGGCCAGCAGCTTGACGTAGTCCTCGCCCAGCGCGGCGCCGCCGCGGCCCAGCTGCTCCAGATTCACGAACAGGCAGGTGTAGCGCTCGCGCAGCCCGGTGTCGAAGCCGAGGTGGGCGCCGAACACCAGGTTCACCGCGTCGTGGCGCAGCCGGTTCTTTGCCAGCGTCACGTTGGCGCCCAGGCGGCGGAACTGGTGGCGGAAGTAGCGCGCCTGGTCGAGGAAACCGAGCGAATGCACGTAGCCGGGCGGCTGCACGATGCTCAGGTGGATGTCGGGCAGGCCGTTCATGCGGGGGCTCCTTCGGCGGGCAGCGCGAGGTGGTCGGGCGGCAGGCCTTGCGACCAGCGCTCGGCCATCGCCCACAGCAGGCGGCCGAAGTCGCGCGTCCAGGTGTCGCTGTCGAACAGCGGCGCGGTGTCGCGGGCCGCGACCAGGTGGGCGCGCAGCGCGGCGCGGGCGGGCGCGTCGGCGGCCAGCGCGAGGATGCGGGCCTCGTAGTCGGCGATGCTCGGGCAGGCGAGCTGCGGCAGGCCCACCGCGGCCAGCAGGCTGGCCGCCACGCGCGACGCGAAGGTCTCGCCTTCGTACGTGACGACCGGCACGCCGGCCCACAGCGCATCGCTGGCGGTGGTGTGGCCGTTGCAGGGCCAGGTGTCGATGAACAGGTCGGCCAGCGCGAGCCGGCTCAGGTGCTCGCGCAGCCCGATCTTCGGCGCGAACACCAGGCGCTGCGGGTCGATGCCGCGCGCGGCGGCCTCGGCGCGCAGCTGGCCGGGCGCGTGCTCGTTCCACTGCAGCAGCCACAGCACGGCACCCGGCAGCCGGTGCAGCAGGCGGCACCAGCTGTCGAACACCTCGGGCGACAGCTTGAACGGCTGGTTGAAGCCGCACAGCACCAGCGCGTCCTCCGGCAGGCCGGCCTGGGCGCGGCTGTACGGGCCGGGCAGCGGGCGCTGGCGGTCGTTCGGCTGGTAGCAGCCGGGCATCAGCGCGAGCTTCTCGCTGTAGTGCGCGGCGTGCTCCAGCGGCGAGACGATCGCGTCGCCGATGAAGTAGTCGATGCCGTCGGCGCTGGCGGCACCGGTCGTGCCGGGGAAGCCGAGGAAGCTCGCCTGCACCGGCGCGGCGCGGTGCGCGAAGATCGGCAGGCGGCCGTCGCGCGTGTGGCCCTTCAGGTCGACCAGCACGTCGATGCCGTCGTGGCGCACCTGCTGGGCGACCTCGAGATCGCTGCGCCTGGCCACGTCGGCGAAGCGGTCGGCGCCGCGGCGCAGCCGCTCGCGCATCGGGCTGCCGTCCTCGGGGCCGTGCGAGTACAAGGTGATCTCGAAGCGGCTGCGGTCGAGCTTCTCGAACACCTCGGCCATCAGCACCGCGGTGGCATGCTGGTGGAAATCGGCGGAAACAAAGCCCACGCGCAGGCGCGCGGGCAGCGGGCGAGGCGCCAGCGGCGGCAGCGGCTCGACGCGCTGCACCTGGAAGCGCCAGCACGAGCGCGCGACGCGCAGCTGCGTGAGCGGATCGTCGGTCAGCGTGACCTGTGCGAACACCGAGGCCCAGCTGGCGGCGTCGTCCGGCAGCGCGGTGGCGCTGCGCTGCAGCGCAGCCACGTCGGCCTGCGCGTTCTGCCAGCGGCACAGCTCGCGTTCGACGAAGGCCAGCAGGCCCTGCGCCGCCAGGTCGCCGCTGCCCAGGCCCAGCACGAGCGCGGTGCGGAAGCACTCGGTGGCTTCGGTCTTCATGCCCAGCGAGTTGAACGACAGGCCGAGCCGGTAGTGCGACAGCGCATGGTCGACGTTGCGCGACAGCGCCTCGAACAGCGCGGCGATCGCCGCCTGGTGCTGGCCGGCATTGAACAGCGCTTCGCCCAGGTTCTGCCAATACTCGGCGCCGCGCGGCGTCTGCTCGGGTTGCTGCTGCAGGCAGCTCGCAGCCTCGGCATAGCGGTGCTGCGCACTCAGGCAGTCGGCCGCGATCATGCGGGCGATCGCATCGTCGGGCCGCAGCGCCAGCGCCTTCTGCGCGCTGGCCAAGGCCTTGTCGTGCGCGCCGTTCTTCATCTGCGCACGCGCGAGGTTCAGCAGGAACAGGTGGTCGCGCGGGTTGCGCTGGCTGGCGCGGTGGAAGGCGGTCTCGGCGCGCGCCCAGTCGCCGGCCTTGGCGTGGACCACGCCTTCCTCCCAGTCGCGCTGGGCGCTGCGGGCGGGGGACGACGGCTTGTGGGGCTTGGTATGCATCGCGAAATTCTAGGAAGCGCCCGTCGGGCGAAGCCGCGGAGATGCGCCGCGGATGCCTGCCAGTTCGGCGCTTGGACACATTCCGAAACGTCTTCGCAGACCCTCAAGTTCCGGCCGCAAATGCAGATAGATGCAGGGTCCCAGTCCCGTTGTTCGGGGGATTGCCCAGAAATTTTGGAGGGCAGGTCTCAAGTCCAGAAAGTGGCGGTCCGATAAAGCCTCCAACGGCGACGCAGAAACGGCGCCGGGGTCCGGCAGGCAACAAGAAAGCCGGGCGCAGCAAGCCGCACACCTGGGTGGGCGGTCGTTTAGGCAGAGAGGAAAGCGGTAGAGAAACCAATCTGCCGAGGCAATGCCGGCGCTCTCAGCCGGGTCTCAGTTCAACCGTTATTGGAGTTTTTCAAATGGCAATGTCAGTCAACACCAACGTCACGTCGCTGAATGCACAACGCAATCTGTCGACCACCCAGAACTCGCTGTCGACCGCGATGCAGCGCCTGTCTTCCGGCCTGCGCGTCAACAGCGCCAAGGACGACGCCGCCGGCCTCGCGATCTCGGAGCGCATGGGCGCCCAGGTCCGCGGCATGAACGTCGCGATCCGCAACGCCAACGACGGCATCTCGCTGGCGCAGACCGCTGAAGGCGCGCTGGGCAAGGTCGGCGACTCGCTGCAGCGCATGCGTGAACTGGCTGTCCAGGCCCGCAACGGCACGAACGGCGACAGCGACAAGGATTCGCTGAACAAGGAATTCCAGCAGCTGAGCGCGGAAATCACCCGCGTGCTGGGCGGCACGACCTTCAACGGCATCGCCATCATCGGCGCCAGCGCCGGTGCCAAGGACTTCCAGATCGGTGCCAACACCACGACCAACGACGTCATCACCGTGACGACGACCGACATGACGGCCGATGCCAGCATCACCGCCGTGACGGCCAACACCGTGGTGATCGACAGCACGACGAACTCGGCTTCGCTGAAGACCGTCATCGACAACATCGACGGCGCGATCGACAAGGTGAACAGCGAGCGCGCCATGTACGGTGCGGCGCAGAACCGCTTCGACTCGGTGATCTCGAACCTGCAGACCTCGGTCGAGAACCAGTCGGCTGCCAAGAGCCGCATCACCGACGCCGACTTCGCGTCCGAAACGTCGAACCTGTCGCGGGCCCAGATCCTGCAGCAGGCCGGCACGGCGATGGTGGCGCAAGCCAACCAGCTGCCGCAGCAAGTGCTGTCGCTGCTGAAGTAAGCCGCCAGGCTCGCTTCCAAGGCCCCGCCCGGGAAACCGGGCGGGGCTTTTTCGTTTCGCGGCTCGAATTGGCGGGTCAGACCGGCTCATTTCCCGGTTTAGGACCGCTCCAGTTCTCGGAACAATCACTTCCACAGGTTCCTCGCCCGGGATCTGCGGTCCGGATCCACTGAAGGATGCTGACGGGGCGGTGTGCAGCAGCACACCTTTCATGTCGGTGACCAACGGTGATTCGCGCCGGGTCTGACGCAGGGCATCACCCCCCTGCGGCAAGCGCCGGCGCATTTCGCCGGGAGTCATTGATTCTTGAGGAGTGCTTCATGCCACAAACCATCAACACGAACATCGTTTCGCTGAATGCGCAACGAAACCTGAATTCATCCCAGTCCGCGCTGGCCGTCTCGATGCAGCGCCTGTCGTCCGGCTTGCGCGTCAACTCCGCCAAGGACGACGCCGCGGGCCTGGCCATCGCCGAACGCATGAACGCGCAGGTGCGCGGCATGAACGTCGCGGTGCGCAATGCCAACGACGGCATCTCGCTGGCGCAGACCGCTGAAGGTGCGCTGTCCAAGGTGGGCGACGCGCTGCAGCGCATGCGCGAACTGTCGGTGCAGGCTCGCAACTCGACCAACAGCGGCAGCGACAAGGACTCCCTGAACAAGGAATTCCAGCAGCTGTCGGCCGAAATCGGCCGCGTGCTCGCCGGCACCACGTTCAACGGCCAGCCGATCCTCGCGTCGACCGGCGTCCAGACCTTCCAGGTCGGCGCCAACACGACGGTCAACGACACGATCGACATCAACACCGTCGACCTGACGGTCGATGCCTCGATCACCGCGGTGACCGCGGCGACGACCGTGATCGACAGCACGACCGACTCGACGATGCTCGCGACCGTGATCGACAGCATCGACCAGGCGCTGAACCTGGTGAACGACACCCGCGCCACCTACGGTGCGAGCCAGTCGCGCTTCGATTCGGTGATCTCCAACCTGCAGACGAACGTGGAAAACCAGTCGGCCGCCCGCAGCCGCATCATGGACGCCGACTTTGCCGCGGAAACCGCCGCGCTGAGCCGCTCGCAGATCCTGCAGCAGGCCGGCAACGCGATGGTGGCCCAGGCCAACCAGCTGCCGCAGCAGGTGCTGCAGCTGCTGAAGGGCTGAAGAATCCGGACGGGACGGCGCGGCGCCGGAAAAAAATCCGCGCCCGGCCCTCAAGTTGCATCGCCGAACATCCGATACACGCGATATCGGACTCCCCGTTGGGGGGCCCATCCTTCTTTTAGGACTGTGGCAGCGAGGCTTCCTCCGCTTGCCGTCCACTCTTCCGAAAGGTTCCGGCCATGGCATCAGTTACTTCAGCAGGGATAGGCAGCGGACTGGACGTCGAATCCATCATCACCAAGTTGATGGCGGTCGAAAAGCTTCCGGTCACGCAGCTCCAGACCGAAGCGACCAAGATCCAGACCAAGATCTCGGCGTACGGCTCGGTGCAGTCGTCCGTCTCCGGTTTCCGCGACGCCGCGCTGGCGCTGACCAAGTCGGCGACCTGGAGCGCGACCACGGCCACCTCGGCCGACACCTCGGCGATCACGGTGTCCAGCGGCAGCAGCGCGGCCGCCGGCAACTACGCGGTCAGCGTGCAGAGCCTGGCCGCGTCGCAGTCGGTGGCCAGCACCAGCTTCGCATCGACCAGCTCCGTCGTCGGTGAGGGATCGCTCACCATCGACGTGGGCAGCTGGGACGTGGGCGAGCCGGGCTTCAAGGCCCGCGCGACCATCAATTCGATGAACATCGCGATCAGCGCGACCGACACGCTGGCCGACGTGCGCGACAAGATCAATGCGGCGGGCGGTGGCGTGTCCGCGTCCATCGTGACCGATTCCAGCGGTGCCCGCCTGGTGCTGTCGTCGACGTCCACCGGCGTCGCCAACGGCTTTCGGGTGACGGCCAGCGGCAGCGGCCCGTCGGCGTTCGCGTACGACGCGACCGACGGCTCGGCGGCAATGACGCGCACGCAGACGGCCGCCGATGCCAAGGCGAAGATCAACGGGCTGGACATCACCTCGGCCAGCAACACGCTGAACGACGTGGTGCAGGGCCTGACGATGAACCTGCAGAAGGTCACGACCGGCGACGTGCAGGTCAGCGTGGCCCAGGACAACACCTCGATCAAGAGTGCGATCACCAGCTTCGTGGCGGCCTACAACGGGCTGTCCTCGCTGTTGAAGAGCCAGACCAAGTACGACGACGCGACCAAGACCGCCGGCACGCTGCAGGGCGACAGCACGGCGGTGTCGCTGCAGCGCCAGCTGCGTTCGATGCTGACGGGGACCGGGACGGCCTCGAGCGCCTTTCCGACGCTGTCGTCGATGGGCCTCGAGATCCAGACCGACGGCACGCTGAAGGTGAGCGACACCAAGCTGAACAGCGCGCTGGCCAACCTGCCCGAGATGAAGAAGGCCTTCGCGAACAGCGACGTGGCCGATTCGGCGAACGATGGCTTCGCGCAGAAGCTGCGCGCGCTGGGCGACCAGGTCCTGGGCACCGACGGCGCGCTGGCCACCCGCACCGCCGGGCTGAACAGCACGCTGAAGGACAACGAGGGCCGGCAGGACGACATCACCACGCGGATGACGGACACCGAGAAGCGGCTGCGCGCGCAGTACACGGCGCTGGACACCAAGATGGCCGGCCTGAACACGCTGAGCACCTACATCACGCAGCAGATCGCCARCTGGAACAAGAGTAGTTAGCCCCCCAGTCGCTTCGCTCCTGCCCCCAAGGGGCGCCACGCCTGGGCCCGGCAAAGCCGGATCCCGGCGCGTTGCTTGATGGGTGCTTCGCTGCGCTTGCACTGCTCCGTTCGGGCTGAGCTTGTCGAAGCCGGCGCACACTGCCGTTCGGGCTGAGCTTGTCGAAGCCTCATTCCGCCGCGCTCACGCCTGGTTTCACTTGAGGGCGAAATGGGCCCTGTTTCAGGCGGTTCCATCGGGCTAAAGGCTGCCCGGGCCGGGCCGATAAACAGTGCATCCAGTCACGACGCAGAAAGCCAACGACATGTTCGCTCCCGCCTACGCCGCATCGCCCTTCGGCCGCCGCCAGACCTACCAGGATGTGCAGGTCAGCACCGGCGTCGACGGCGCCTCGCCGCACCAGCTGATCGCGATGCTGTTCGACGGCCTGGTCGATTGCCTGGCCCAGGCCCGCGGCGCGATCCGTGCCGGCAACATCGAGGCCAAGGGACGTGCCATCGGGCGCGCCGTGCGCATCGTCGAGGAAGGCCTGAAGGGCGGGCTGAACCTGAAGGACGGCGGCCAGCTCGCCGCCAGCCTGAACGAGCTGTATGCCTACATGGCGCTGCGCCTGACGCAGGCCAACCTGCACAGCGACGAAGCGGCGCTGGAGGAATGTGCCCAGCTGGTCGAGCCCCTGCGCAGCGCGTGGGCCGAGATCTCGATGAAGACCGCCGCCTGAACGAACACCACCATGATGAAAACCTACAGCCAGATCGACCGGTCGAACGAGAGCGGAGACCACCCCATGAACAAGGCCCTGTTGAACTACTACGAGGCGATCGAGCGCGCCAGCCAGGACATGCTGGAGGCGGCACGCGTCGGCAACTGGGACCACGTGGTCAAGCTCGAAGGCGCCTGCGCCGTGCTGATCTCCCAGCTCAAGCATGCTGCCGCCCAGCGCCCGCTGGATTCGGAAGAGGCGCAGCTGAAGTCGCGCATCATGCAGCGTATCCTGGTGAACGACGCCGAGATCCGCCACCTGGCCGAACCCTGGCTGGAAGACCTGGACGCGCTGCTGGCCGGCAAGCCGAAAACCGTCCACTGAGCACCCCTTGAGCGGAAGGCCCGTGCGCACGGGCCCGATGCCGAACGGAGAAGAGCATGAGCTTGGACACCTTGCCGATGCCGCTGGACGCCCTGTCTGCCGCCCATGGCGGGCTGGAGGACTTTCGCATCACGGCGGTGCCCGAGGTGCTGGCGATGCTCAAGCGCCTGCAGGATGGCAACCTGCTCGTCAACCTGAACGGCAGCGACGGCTCGGTCTACACGACGACGCTGTGGTCGGTGGACCCGGCACGCGGCCTGATCAGCTTCAGCGCCGAGGCCGAAAGCAACCAGGTGCAGGCCCTGATCGAATCGGAGGACGCGGTCGTCGTCGCCTACCTCGACAGCATCAAGGTGCAGTTCGACGCGACCGGCCTGGTGATGGTGCACAGCGGCCGCAATGCGGTGCTGAACTGCGCGCTGCCGCGCGAGCTGTTCCGCTTCCAGCGCCGCAACGGCTACCGGGTGCGCCCGTTGCTGCGCAGCACGCCGACGGCGCGCGTGCGCCATCCGGCGATCCACGAGATGCCGCTCGCGCTGCGGGTGCTGGACGTCAGCATCGGCGGCTGCGCGCTGTTCCTGCCCGACGACGTGCCGCCGCTGCAACCCGGCGTGGTGCTGAACGGCGTGCAGATGGACCTGGACGTGGACACCCGCCTCAGCGTGGCGCTGCGGCTGCAGCACGTGACCTCGCTGAACCCGGAATCGCGCGGCGTGCGCCTGGGCTGCGAGATCGTCAACCCCGGCCACGACGTGGCGCGGCTGCTGCAGCGCTACATCGACCAGACCCAGAAGCGCCAGCGCATGCTGGGCGGCTGAACAGCCCCCCAGTCGCTTCGCTCCTGCCCCCAAGGGGCGCCACACCAGGGGCCTGGCAAAGCCAGTTCCCCGGCGCGTTGCTTGATGGGTCGCGTGCTGCGTTTGCTCCAATCCGGCACCGCCCCACACGACACCAGAGCGAGCGTAGCGCGCGACCCATCAAGCCACTCCCGCGGAGCCGGCTTTGCCGGGCCGCTGGGAGGCGCCCCTTGGGGGCAGGAGCGAAGCGACTGGGGGGCCATATAAGATCCGCTGATGCGAATCGAAATCGAGCCCGGTGTGCGGCTGTTTGTGGACGTCGAAGGCCCCGGCCTCATCCCTGAAGGCGACACCGTTCGCGAGAAACCCACCCTGGTGCTGCTGCACGGCGGCCCCGGCTTCGACCACGTCGCGTTCAAGCCGGCGTTCTCGCGCCTGGCCGACCTGGCCCAGGTCGTCTACTACGACCACCGCGGCCACGGCCTGAGCGACCGTCGCCCGAGCAGCGAATGGACGCTGGACACCTGGGCCGACGACGTGGTGCGCCTGTGCGACGCGCTCGGCGTCGTCAAGCCCATCGTGCTCGGCCAGTCGTTCGGCGGCTTCGTCGCGCAGCGCTACATCGCCCGCCACCCGGCGCACGCGGCCAAGGTGATCCTGTCCAGCACCGCCGGCAGCATGGCGATGCCGCGCAAGCTGGCGATGTTCGAGCAGCTCGGCGGCCCCGAGGCGCGCCGCATCGCCGAACGCTTCTGGGCCGACCCGAGCGAGGCCAACACCGCCGTCTACCAGCAGGTGTGCAAGCCGCTCTACAACCCGAGCCTCGTCGGCCGTACCGACCTGGGGCCGTGGCGCTTCACCGCCCCCGAGATCCTGCAGGCCTTCATCCGCGGCGAACAGCAGCAGATGAACTTGCTGCCCGGCCTGGCGCAAGCCCGCTGCCCGGTGCTGGTGATGGCCGGCGAGCTCGACCCGGTGTGCCCGCTGGAAGACGCCCGCGACATCGCCGAGGCGCTGCCGCCGCAGTGGATGCAGTTCCACGCCTTCCCCGGCATCGGCCACGGCGCCTGGCGCGAGAAACCCGACGACGCGTTTCAAGTGCTGCGCCGCTTCATCTCCGAAGCCGGTTGACGGCATGATGTCGGGTCTGCTGCAACGATCCACCCGCCTGCCGCCATGACCGAAGAACTGTTCCGCGAAGACGCCTCCCTGGACCACTGCGAGGCCCGCATCACCGTGCTGGACGCGCAGGGCGTGCAGCTCGACCGCACCGTGTTCTATCCGCTGGGCGGCGGCCAGGCCGGCGACCGCGGCGAGCTGCAGTTGCCCGACGGGCGCGTGCTGCAGGTCGCCGACACGCGCAAGGGCGCCGCGCCGGGCGAGATCGTCCACGTGCCGGCGCCTGGGCAGGAGGCGCTGCTGGCCAGCCTGGCCGTCGGCCAGCCGGTGACGGCCCGCATCGACCGCCAGCGGCGCGCGCGCCACATGCGCTTCCACACCGCGACGCACCTGCTGTGCGCGCTGGTGCCGCACCAGGTCGACGGCTGCTCGATCACCGCCGACTCGGCGCGGCTCGATTTCCACATGACCGAGCCGCTCGACAAGGAGACGCTGAGCGCCGGCATCGCCCGCCTGGTGGCCGAGGCCCACCCGGTGCGCCACCGCTGGATCAGCGAGGACGAGCTGGATGCCAACCCTGGCCTCGTGCGCAGCATGAGCGTGCAGCCGCCGCGCGGGCTGGGCCGCGTGCGCGTGCTGGAGATCGAAGGCGTCGACCTGCAGCCCTGCGGCGGCACGCACGTCGCCAACACCGCCGACATCGGCGCGGTGGTGGTGACCAAGATCGAGAAGAAATCGGCGATGACGCGCCGCGTGGTGCTCGGTTTCGCATGAACAGGATCCCGCTGTCGATCGGACGAGGCTGGTCATGACAGACGAAAGAGAGTTGCGCTGGGCGGACACGAGGTGGGGCGAGCACCCGCCGGCGCTGCCCACGCTCGACCCGGTGCTGATGGCCGTGCTGCTGGAGCACATCAACACCCGCGTCGCCGTGGTCGGTCGCGACTGGCGCTATGCGTACGCCAACCTCGAGGCGCTGCGCTTCATGGGCCTGCCGGCCGAGCGCGTGATCGGGCGCCACATGTCCGAGGTGCTCGACGAGGGCGTCTACCGCAGCTTCGTGCCGATCTTCGAGCGGCTGTTCGCCGGCGAATCGCTGCACCTGCAGGGCTGGGTGCAGTACCAGAAGCAGGGCCGGCGCTACCGCGAGCAGGCGCTGGTGCCCTACACGCCCGGCGGCGGGCCGGTGCAGGCGGTGGTGGTGTGCGGGCTGGACCACACCGACCTGCGCCTGGGCGAAGAGGAGCTGGCGCTGCGCCAGGAGCAGTTGCGCGCCAGCGAGGCGCTCAAGTCGGCCATCGTCGACCACGCGCTCGCGGCGCTGATCTCCACCGACGAGCAGGGCCGCATCGTCGAATTCAACCCGTCGGCCGAGACGATCTTCGGGCGCCGGCGTGCCGACGTGGTGGGCCTGCCGGTCAGCGAGGTGATCGTGCCGGAGCGCCACCGCGCCGCCCACGAGGCCGGCTTGCGCCGCATGCAGGCCGGTGGCGCGCCGCAGGTGCTGGGCAAGCGCATGGAGCTGCACGCGCTGCGCGCCGACGGCAGCGAATTCCCGGTCGAGATGGTGCTGTGGCGCAGCGACGTCGGCGGCACGGCGTTCTACACCGCGTCGATCGCCGACGTGTCCGAGCGTCACAACGCCACGCAGCAGATCGAGCGCCAGCGCGAGGCGCTGCGCCAGAGCGAGCGCCTGACGGCGATGGGCAGCCTGCTGGCCGGCGTTGCGCACGAGCTGAACAACCCGCTCGCGATCGTGATGGGCCGGGCCACGCTGCTGGAGGAGAAGTGCGAGGACCGCCCCGACCTGCAGCACGACGTGCGGCGCATCCGCGAGGCCGCCGAGCGCTGCGGGCGCATCGTGCGCACCTTCCTGAACATGGCGCGCAGCCGGCCCTCCGAGCGCGGCGCGGTGGCGCTGAACGACCTGGTGCGCGCGTCGGCCGACCTGCTGGGCTACACCTACCGCAGCCACAACGTCGAGCTGCAGCTCGACCTCGACCCGCAGCTGCCGCACGTCAACGCCGACGGCGACCAGATCTCGCAGATCGTGCTGAACCTGATGGTCAATGCGCAGCAGGCGCTGACGCTGACGGTGGGCGAGCGCCGCGTGCACGTGAGCACGGGCGTCGAGCAGCGCCGCACCGACCGCGAGCCGCGCGTCTGGCTGCGCGTGGTCGACAGCGGGCCGGGCGTCGAGCCCGAGGTGCGCGCCCGGCTGTTCGAGACCTTCTTCACCACCAAGCCCGAGGGCCTGGGCACCGGGCTCGGGCTGTCGGTGTCGCGTTCGGTGGCGCGCGACCATGGCGGCGAGCTGGTGCTCGAGGCGTCGACGCGCGGTGCGTCGTTCCGCCTCAGCCTGCCGCTGAGCGGCGAGGCCGAGCCGGTCGAGGCCGAACCCGCGGCTGCGCCGGTCGAGGTGCCGGCGCTGGCCCAGGTGCTGGTGGTGGACGACGAGGCCGAGCTGGCCGACCTGGTGCGCGACATGCTGGAGCGGGCCGGCTACTCGGTGGCCACCGCGACCTCGGGGGCGGTGGCGCTGGAGCTGCTGGACGCGGCGCGCTTCGACGCGGTGGTGTCCGACCTGCGCATGCCCGACATGGACGGCGCGGCGCTGTGGCGCGCCGCGTCGGCGAAGCAGCCGGAGCTGGCGCAGCGCTTCCTGTTCGTCACCGGCGACACGTTGTCGCCGGATGCGAGCGAGTTCCTGAAGGCGACGCGCTGCGCCGGCCTGGACAAGCCGTTCTCGAAGCCCGACCTGCTGGCGCGCGTGGCGGAGATGCTGAAGCCTCAGCCCAGCGTGTAGTGCAGGTCGTAGCTGTGGGCGCTGGCCGCGATCGTGATGGTCAGCGTGCCGGCCAGGCCGGTGAGTTCGCCGGTGCCGGAGTCGGGCACCACGCTGACCAGCAGTGTCGGTGCGCCGCGGTTCATCGTGCCGCTGTGCTGCAGCACGAAGCTGCCGCGTTTGCCGTGCAGCGTGCCGTCGACCCGTTCGAGCGCGACGTAGCCGGCCGAGCCCTGGGTGGCGGTGCCGGCGGCCAGCATCTCGCCCGTGCCGGTGGCGACCAGGTCGCCTTCGTAGCGCTTGTCGAGCGCCCTGCGGCCGAGCGTGCTGCCCGCGGGCTGTTCCTCCATCGGCTGGGGCGACATCTTGACGCTGAAGCTGCCGTGGGCGTGGTGGGTCATGGGTGTCTCCGGATCAGGTGCCGAAGCGTTCGGCGGAACGGGCGCGCGCCTTGGCGGCCTCGACCTCGCGGTCGCGCGGCTGGGCCGTCGTGACCAGCGAATCGATCAGTGTGCGCGCCGAGGCCGCGACCTCGGCCACGGCGCGCTCGAACGCCGCTTCATTGGCCTTCGACGGCACCGTGAAGCCGCTGAGCTTGCGCACGAACTGCAGCGAGGCGTCGCGGATCTCCAGCTCGGTGGCCGGCGGCTCGAAGTTGAACAGCGTCTTGATGTTGCGGCACATCGCAGCCCCTCCTAGCGAAGCTTCCAGGCCAGCAGCAGCGCGACCGCCGCCGGCACGGCGTAGTTGAGCAACAGGATCGGGAGTTCCTCGCCGACCGAGTAGCCGGCCCGCGCGACCCCGATCCACATGTTGACGGCGCAGATCAGCAGCCACAACACAAGGAATCCACCGCCCGCCCAGGTCACTGCCGACGGATAGTGGGCGCTGGACAATCGGGCGAGCACGAACATCGAACCGAGCAGCATCAGGCCGGCAGACAGGAAGTAGAGGGTGCGCATCAGGGGTCCTTGGCAGCGGGGTAGGGTGACGAAGCGGCAGCCTTTCGCCGATTCTGCCGCGCCTCGATGCGCTTGCGGGCCGCATCGGTCAGTCGCCGACGATGGCCAGCGAGAACCCGTCCCAGCCCTTGCTGCCCACCGTCTGGATTGCGGTGGCCGACAGGCGCGGATGGGCCGCCATCAGCTCGAAGAAGCGCCGCACCCCGACCACGTTCGCATCGCTGCTGGCCGCGTCGGCCACCGCGCCGTTGCGCACCACGTTGTCGCCGACGATCGCGGTGCCGGGGCGCGACAGCGTCATCGCCCACTCCAGGTACAGCGGGTTGCTCGGCTTGTCGGCGTCGATGAAGATGAAGTCGAACGGCCCGACCCCTTCGGCCGCCAGCTGCGGCAGGCTGTCGGCGGCACGGCCGGTGCGGATCTCGACGCGGTCGGCCAGGCCGGCGCGCGCGATGTTGATGCGCGCCACCTCGGCACAGGCCGGGTTGGCTTCCAGCGTCACGACGCGGCCACCCGCGGGCAGCGCGCGGGCCAGCCAGATCGTGCTGTAGCCGCCCAGCGTGCCGATCTCGAGGATGCGCCGCGCCCCCTGCATGCGCGCCAGCAGGTGCAGCAGTGCGCCCTGGTTGGGCGCCACGTGGTGGGCTGGCAGCCCGGCCGCATCGCTGTCGCGCAGCGCCTGGTCCAGGACGTCGTCGGCCGGCAGCAGCGTGCTGCAGAAGTAGCCGTCCACCGCGTCCCACGCGCGCTCATTCGCCATCGATGAACCCTTTCTGCAATGCCGTCGCCTCGTCCCCGAAGATCGCCATCGCGGTGCGCATGCGCTTGAAGCCGAAGCGGCGGTAGAACGCCTCCTTGCCCGGCACCGCATAGAGGATGATCTTGCGGTGCCCGGCACACAGCGCCAGCAGCCGCGACACCACCTCGCGGCCGGCGCCGGTGCCCTGGTGATCCGGGTGCACCGCGACGTCGCACAGGTAGGCGCAATCGGCGCCGTCCGACAGCACGCGGCCGGCCGCCACCAGGCGCCCGCCGTCGTCGCGCGCGAAGCAGCTGTAGCGGCTGTTGGTGAACACCGTCTGCAGCAGCGCCGCGGTCTTGGTGCCCAGGGGCGCGGCGCGGTACAGCGCCTCGAGTTCGTCCCAGCCGATGCCGTGCCAGGAGGTGGTCCAGGTCAATGCCAATCGATGCGCTCCGTGCTCAGGCGGCCCGCGGGCGCGCGACACGCTGCGCCGGGTCGTAGAAGAAGGTCTCCTCGGCGATGCGCTCGCCTTCCCAGCGCTGCCACGCCAGCTCTTCCATGTGCGTGCTGCTGCCGTCGGCCCATTCGAAATCGAAGATCCAGCGGATCACGACGTGGTCGCCGTTGACCAGCGCCGGGCGCACGCACTTCGAGCGCACCGAGGCGGCCCGCGCCAGCACCTTGCGCTCGTTCGCGACGTGCGCTTCGCGGCCGACGCGCGGTGCCGCCTGGTTCTCCTGCATCGTCGAGTGCTCGGTGTAGAACACCTCGCAGGCATCGGCATGCGCGTTGCTCTCGACCATCGCGATGAAGCGCTCCAGCGTCTGGGCAGTGGGCATCGGCTGTCTCTTTCCATGGGGGCAGGCGGACATTGTGCGACCAATGTCCCCCAGCGGGCGAGGGGTGACAGCCGATCGACAGCGCGCCTGCACATCATGCACGCCACGTCGCGGCCACCAGCGACGACCACCTGGAGACAACGCATGCAGATCACCGGCATGTTCCATGGAGCGCGCCTGTTGCAGTTCGTCGGCTTCCCCGCCACCGAGGTGCTGGGCCCCGGCGCCAGCGAGGAAGAGATCAAGTCCCTGATCGACCGCCACGGGCAGGTGTTCGTGAAACCGATGTTCAAGGGCGGCATCGGCAAGAACGGCAAGGCCGGCCTGCTGGGGCGCGCGCGCGACCTGCGCAGCGCGCTGGCCGAGAAGGAGCGGCTCTACTTCGCCGAGCACACCGTGGGGCCGCTGCGCGCCAAGGCCAACGGCGTCACCTTCGAGGCCGGCGTGCCGGCGCGCCACGAGGTGTATTTCTCGATCACCGATTCGACGCGCTTCCGGGCCCCGGCGATGACGCTCACGCACCGCGGCGGCGTCGACATCGAAGAGGTCGACCGCAGCGAGATCGCGGTCGTGCCCTTCGATCCGCTGACCGGGTTGAAGGCCTTCGTCGTCGCCAACGCGCTGAGCGAGATCGGCGCGCCGAAAGAGATCATCTCGCCGCTGGTGCAGCAGCTGCCCAAGCTGTGGGAGCTGTTCCACGACTTCGGCATGACGACGCTCGAGCTCAACCCGATCCGCCTGCGCGAGGACGCGAAAGGCCGGCTCACGCCGGTGGCCTGCGACTTCAAGTGCGGCTTCGACCGCGACGATCCGCGCTGGGCACGGCTGGGGCTGCCGCCGCACCTGTTCGCGGCCGACCATTCCGATTTCGAGCAAGAGATCAACCAGCTGCGAACCCACCAGGGCCAGAGCGACGTCTACGTCGTCAACGAGCAGGGCACGATCCTCGCGCCCACCTTCGGCGGCGGTGCCAACTCGCTGGTCACCGAGATGCTGGGCGACGCGGCCATCATCTCGTCCGACTTCGGCGGCAACCCGCCCTACGAGAAGATGAAAGAGGTGGCGCGCATCTGCTTTCGGCACTGGCTGAAGCAGACCAACGTGCTGTTCGTCATCGGCGGCAAATCCAACAACACCGACATCCACGAGACGCTGCGCGCGATCGCCGATGCGCTGCGCGAGCACGTCGGCCGCCATGGCGCGACGCCGCTGTACGTGGTGCTCGGTCGCGGCGGCCCGAACCTGGTGCGCGGCATGGCCGTGCTGCGCGACACCTGCGACCAGCTGGGCCTGCCGTACCGGCTGTTCGGCTTCGATTCCGACATCAGCCAGGTCATCGCCTACGCGAAGCAGGCGGATGCGTGGATGAAGTCCGGCGGCCGCGCGCAATTGGCCGCGAGGCTGGGCCTCGTCGAAACCGCCTGAGGGAGGACCGCATCGTGCACAAGCAAGGGCTGGGCGACTTCAAGTACTACGTGGGCATCGGCTCGCTGTCGCAGGTCGCGACGCGCGCCGACCGCGTCTGCGTGCTCAACATCCTGGGGGCCGAATCGAGCGAGGTCACGCCGGTCGGCCATGCCTGGTCGGGCGGCAACGTGGTGTTCGGCACCGCGCCCGGCAAGGGCGGCCAGGTGCTGCCCACCGCGATCGGCGACATCCCCGTCTACAACAACGTGCGCGACGGGCTGCAGGCGGGGCACCGCTTCAACTGCGGCGTGGTCTACCTGCCGCCTTCGGCGGCGCGCGACGGCGTGGCCGAGCTGATCCGCGTGAACCCCGAGCTGAAGAAGGTGTTCATCGTCACAGAGAAGATCTCGGTGCACGACGCGCGCGAGATCCGCGCGATGGGGCAGCAGGCCGGCGTCGACATCTTCGGCGCCAATGGCCTGGGCGTGGCCGACGCCTGGCACCGCGTGCGCATCGGCGGCGCGCTGGGCGGCGATGCGCCGGGCGACACGCTGCGGCCCGGCTCGATCGCGGTGTTCTCGAACTCCGGCGGCTTCTCGACGACGATCTCGCAATACCTGCGCATGAGCGGCTGGGGCACGACCACGGTCATTTCCAGCGGCAAGGATGTCTACATCCACTATGCCGCGCCGGAGTTCGCGTTCGCGCTGGCCAACGATGCGCGCAGCAAGGCGGCGGTGCTCTACTGCGAGCCGGGTGGCTTCTACGAGCTGGACGCCCACTTCACGAAGCCGGTGGTCGCCTGCGTCGTCGGCCGCTGGAAGCGCCGGCTGACGCGGGCGGTCGGCCATGCCGGCGCGATGGCCGGCGGCGACGACGACGCGCTCGCGAAGGAGCGCTGGTTCCAGGACAAGTTCGGTGTCGACGGCATCTTCACGCCCGAGGCGCCGCGCTTCTCGGCGCGCGGCGCGCTGGTCACCAACATCGCGCACATCCCGGCCGCGCTGATGGCGGTGATGCGCGCCAATGCGACGCTGCCCGATTTCGAGCCCGAGGGCGACCTTGCGCTGAAGCCCTGGTTCGGCTCGGATGCCGGCCTCGCGCTGCCGCCGCCGCTGGCGCTGCCGGTGGTGGAGGCGATCGCGCCTTTCGGCGCCCAGGTGGCGCAGGTGAACCGCCAGGTCGGCTGCAGCGTCGCGCGCCAGCCGATGAAGGATGCGTCGGGCGCGTCGCAGATGGACCCGCTGACGCAGGTCAGCAGCCTGCACGGCGTATCGATGCTGCAGGCGGCGACGCTGCCGCTCGAGGCGATGGTCAAGCTGGCGCTGTTGCACGAGGCGGGCGACGACAACGACCGGCACCTGGTGGCCACCGCGGTCGCGGCGCACGTCAACCTGCACGGCACGCCGGTGCTGGCCGCGGCGCAGGCAGCACGCGATGCCGGCAATGCGCCGAACGCGGTGCTGGCCGCGGCGGCCGCGATCGTCGGGCCGCGCAGCCAGCGGGCGGCGCGCGAGGTGGTGAAACTGCTGATCGATCGCTTCGCGGCGGCCGGTCTGAAGGATCCGCTGCACGACGCCTTCGATGTCGGGCGTGTCGACATCAGCGGCTGCGAGAGCCTGGTGGGCATGCAGCCCGATGCGCGTGCCCAGGCGTTGCTGGTCGCACTGGAGGCACGCGGGGCCCGTTCCGCGATGCTGCGCTGGCTGCGGGCGCTGCCGGGCCATCCGACCGCCGATGCGGTGCTGGCGGCGATCACGACCTCGCTGGCCTGGACGCCGCTGCTGTCCAAGCGCGTCTCGCGCCAGACGGTCGAAAGCCTGCCGTGGTGGATGGCGCTGTTCGGCACGCTGATCGGTGCATCGGCCGATGCCGTGCGGCACCGGCCCGGGCGCTTCGCCGGGCTCGACGACGCGCAACTGCTGGGCCGCTGCAGCCTGGCCGAGATCGCCTTCGCGGCGCTGCTCGGGCTGCAGCCGGCCGACGACGACCTGTTCGTGTTCCAGACCCTGCTCGGCCTGTTGCTGACGAACGGGCCGGGTGCGATCTCGGCGCAGGGGGCCAAGGGCGCGGTGTCGGCCGACGGGCCCGAATCGCCCGAGCGCGTGCAGCTGAACAAGGCGCTGGTCGGCTTCCTGACGCACACCGGCTACACGCACGGCGGTAACGGCTATGAAGGCATCGCCTTCCTGAACGACCAGTTCCGCGACACCGGTCTCACGGACCCGGGCGACCCGCAGCACGGCATCGACCTGCAGGCGCTGGCGGCGCGCACCGCCGAGCGCTATGCACGCTACAAGGCCGAGCGCCGCGGGGCTGGCAGCCTGGACATCGCCAAGCTGCCGGGCGTGAACCACCCGGTGTTCCGCGACAAGCCGGTCAACCACGACCCGCGCGAGGTCTTCATCGCGCAGCTGTGCGAGCAGCACGGCGGCYACAACGCCTTCCATGCCTTTTACCGGGCGCTGGTGCAGGCGCTGTTCGATGCCGGCGTGTCGCGCAACGTCTATTGCGTGAACGTCGATGCGGTGATCGCGGCCTTGCTGCTGAAGATGCTGTGGCAGCGAATGCGCCGCGGCGAATTCGCCGAGCACGACCTGGAGACGGCGGCGTTCACGCTCTTCCTGTACCCGCGCATGCTGGGCTGCGCGGCCGAGATCGACGACCACCTGAACCGCGGCCGCAACATGGACACGCGCACCCCCGCAACGCAGTGCCGCCACATCGCGTAGCCCGGATGCCAATCCGGGAATCGTGACCCTGGATCCCCGGATTGGCATCCGGGCTACCCTGGGGTGATCTCCTGCGCCTTCTTCATCGCCACCAGGCCTTGCTCGATCATCCCCGCGATGGCCGGCGCCAGCTCGTTCGGCAACAGGTCGGCGATCCAGACCAGGCGGCACGCGTGCTCGCCGGCCTCGAACACCTGCACCGATGCGTTGTGGTGGGTCAGGCGCCCGCCGACCGCGGCCCAGGCCAGCCGGCGCTGGGTGTCGTCCACGTCGACGATCAGCTCGCGCGCCTGCATGCCGTTGGCGAAGGTGACCAGGCGGGCATCGCCCTCCAGGCGGCAGTCGGTCACGAAGCCCGGCACCAGGCGGGTGTGCAGCGCGCCGACGTCGCGCACGGCATCCCACAGCTGCTCGGCGGGAACGTTGATCGTCACTTCTCTGCGGATCGAGGCCATCGTGCGCTCCTGGTGGGTGGCGGGACCTTCAGGCTAGTGGATCGCCCGAGGCGTACCCGCCGTTTCCGGACATGTTCATCCCGCCGGCGAATCCTTCCACTCGCGGCGCAGCAGCCCGTACAGCCAGCTGTCGGACACCTCGTCGCCGACGATCCAGCGTTCGCGCAGGTGCCCTTCGCGCACGAAGCCCAGCCGCTCCAGGCTGCGGGCCGAGCCGAGGTTGCGCGGATCGAGGTCGGCCTCGATGCGGTTCAGGTCCATCGCGGTGAAGCCGTGGCGCACCAGCGCGACCAGGGCTTCGTGCATGTAGCCGTGGCCCCAGGCCGCACGTGCCAGTGCATAGCCGATCTCGGCGCGCCGGCAGCCGGGGCTGAGCTTGAACAGCGTGCAGGTGCCGATCAGCGCAGCGTCGCTGCGCCGCTCGATGCCCAGCCGAAGCTCTTCGCCGGCCGCCATCGCCACGCGGTCGTGCTCGATCATCGCGTGCGCGGGGGCGATGGAAGTCCAGGGCGGCGTGCTCCAGTAGCGCATCACCTCGGGGTCGCTGAAGACCTGCAGCAGGGCCGGGGCGTCGCCGTCACGCAGCGGGCGCAGCAGCAGGCGTCCGGTGGCGAGGCGTGTCGATTCGAAAGAAGGCATCGGGGGTTCAGTACAGCGTGGTGCGCTGCCGCTGCGGCAGGTCGCGGTCGTAGGCGGCGCCATCGATGGCCGAATCGGTCAGCGCGGCCAGCATCGTGCCGGCCGATGGCACCGCAGTGGCCGGGCGCGACTCGGGCGGCGCCCAAAGCTTCGAGCGCTGCATCGCGCGTGCGCACTGGAACAGCACGCTCTCGACCGTGACCTCGATGACGCACTTCGGCGGCTGCCCGTCCATCGCCAGGCGCTGCAGCAGATCGGGCGAGACCGAGATGCGCGCGCGGCCGTTGACCCGCATCGTCTCGCCGACACCCGGAATCAGGAACAGCAGCGCGACGCGCGGATCGGCCAGGATGTTGCGCAGGCTGTCGATGCGGTTGTTGCCGCGCCGCTCGGGCAGCAGCAGCGTGCGTTCGTCGACCACCGTCACCAGCCCGGCGGGATCGCCGCGCGGCGAGGTGTCGAGGCCGCCCGGGCCGGCGGTGGCCAGCACCGCGAACGGCGAAGCCTCGATCCACTGGCGGTAGACCGGATGAAGGTGCGTGACCTCCTTGCGGATCGAGGCCTCGCCGACCGGGCCGAACAAGGCTTCGAGGGCGGACAGGTCGCTGATCAGGTGCGGGTCGGTCATGGAGGTCATTCCAGGAATCGGGTCTTCAGCGCGACGGGGAGCTTCTCCACCGCCTGGCGCAGCATCGGCCGGGGCATTGTCGTGGCGAACGCCTCGAGGAAGGCGAGCAGGCGTGACGGGTCGTGCTTGCCGGCCTCGCGGACCCAGGAGCCGACCGCCTTCTGCACCAGCGGGTGCGCGTCGTGCAGCAGCAGCTCGGCAAGCCGGAAGGTGTCGTCGATGTCGCCGGTGCGGATGAAGAACCAGGTCGCGACGATGGCGGTGCGGCGTTCCCACGGGTTCGGTGACCGGGCGAGCTGGTAGAGGGCGTCGCGCGGCCGGTCGGCCAGCCAGCCGCCGACCACGTGCGGCGCGGCGCGATCGACCAGGTCCCAGTTGTTGATGCGGTCGTGCCGGCGCAGGTAGAGCTCGAACAGCGCCTGGCGCTGTGCGGGCGGGGTGCGCCTGGCACGGGCCTGGAAGTCCATCACGCTGACGGCCGCCATGCGCACTTCGTAGTGCGGGTCGTCGAGCAAGGCTTCGACCTGGTCGAGCGGCAAGCCGGCATGGGCCTTGGCGATCGGGAAGACCTGGCCGATGGGGACGCCGAGGATCCGGTTGTCGCTGGAACGGGCGTCGGGATCGGCATGGAAGAACCGGGCGACTTCGGCCACGGCATCCGGGCGGGCCATCGCGCGCAATGCGGCAACGAGTGTGCGGTGCGGTGCGGCGGGCATCGGCGGCTCGCTTCAGCTCATGCGGGCAGCTCGCGCGCCATCAGGAACTTGCTGATGCCCGGCGCAAAGCCCTGCAGCTCGGCGCGTACCTCGTAGCCGAGCGAGCGGTACAGCGCGGGGGCCTGGAAGCTGAAGGTCTCGAGGTAGAAGATGCGGCAACCGCGCTGCTGCGCCTGCTGTTCGAAGGCGCGGACCAGCCGCGCGCCGATGCCTTGCCGGCGGTGCGCCGCGTCCACCCACAGCTGCTGCAGCTCGCAGCACGCGCCCCAGGTGCGCCCGACGGCGCCGCCGATGGCCTCGCCGGACGCGAGCCGCGCGAAGCACGACAGCGGCCGCACCTCGTGCAGCGGCGCGGCGGCGGCGTTCGAGCGGTCGAGGCCCTCGTCGACGAGCCGGCCTTCAGAGGCGGGAACGTCGTCATGCAACGTGATCGAGGGGGGCGAGGCGGGTTCTTGCATCAGGTCGCGTAGGCGTTCGACGCCAGGAATGCCTTCACGGCGCGGCTGCGAAAGTGAGCCGGCGCAGGCCGACGACCAGGCCCAGCAGGATGACGAGCGTTCGGGGAGCGCCAGAGAACATGAAAACTCCATTTGTTGCAGGACGCGCAGCTTACGCACGGGACCGTGGGGCGTCCAGGGGAACGCATGGGAGGACGACCGTGAAACCGACCAGGCGCATGGCCTGCGGGCCGTGTCCGCTAGAACGAGGCGCAGGCACGTGCCTTCACGCGCAGCACCGCCTCCTGCTGGAACCTCGACTTGTACTCGGCAACGATCTCGCGCACCCGCTGCTCGCTGGCCGCGTCGTCCGGGTGGACGAGGTCGAGCACATGCGACGCTTCCTGCACGATGGCGCCATCGGCGCCGCGCCACTGCCCCGACGCCTGCCAGGCGGTGAGGCCTTGCGGGAAACGGGGCGTGACGGCGCTGCCCAGGAATGCAGACCATTCCTCGGGCGAGACGGTGCCGCCGGGCTTGGCCGTGCCGAAGTACAGCGCGTCGTGGATGGACGATTGCCCGGCACCGGTGCAGGCGAGTTGCCGTGTGGATGCGCAAGCGCCGAGGGCGAGCGCCAGGACGCAAACTGCGGGACGAAGGTGCATGGAATCAGGCCTGTCGATCGGGGTGGCGCCTGCGGAACTCCGGCGGATACAGCCACCAGCTCGCCAGCACCAGCAGCCCGAAGAGCGAATAGGCCAGCACGAACACCCAGGGCGGTGCGTCGTGGTAGAGCAGCAGCTGCAGCCAGTGTTCGATGAAGCCGCCGGCGTAGGTGGGTGCGTCGGCCTTCGAGCGCAGCCACATCTCCAGCGTGGTGAGCGGGCAGGTGATGTCGAACCAGGATTCGAGCACGACCACGCCGATGGCCGCGGCGTGTGCCAGCCGGAACCACGGCCGGTTCACCCAGCGCCAGCGGCGCAGGTTGCCGGCGACGACGAGCACCAGCCCGAGGACGACGAAGGCCACGATGCCCAGGTGAAGGACCAACACGGCGTTGGCCAGCAACTGGAAGAGGGTGTCCATGCGGGTCAGTGCTTCTTCGTCAGCGCCACGCCGTCGACCGTCATCTCGCAGCCGCCAGCAAGGCCTTGGAGAGCGGCTGCAGGGCATCTATACTGTATTTAAATACAGTGTTTCTGGCCGGCTTCAGCGTGCGCATTTCCGATCCTCCCCTCGCGTGCATTCCGATGGCGCCGCAGCTTACGGACGGAAACGCCGTGCGTCCAGCGCCTGCCTGAGCCTGCCTCGCGATGCTGCCCCCCTACGCCGAGCTGCACTGCCGCAGCAACTTCAGCTTCCTCACCGGGGCCTCGCACCCCGAGGAGCTGGTGGCGCGTGCCGCCGAGCTCGGCTACAGCGCGCTCGCGATCACCGACGAATGCTCGCTGTCCGGCGTGGTGCGGGCGCACGTCGAGGCGCAGCGCCATGCGCTGCACCTGATCATCGGCAGCGAGATGCGCCTCACGCTGCCCGACGACGGCGGCCCGCACGCGCGCCTCGTGATGCTGGCGCAGACGCGCCGCGGCTACGGCAACCTGTCGCACTGGATCACCGTCGCGCGGCGCCGTGCCTCCAAGGGCAGCTACCTGGCCCATCCGTCCGATCTCGAAGGCGGCGTGCCCGATGCGCCCACGCTGGCCGGCCTGCCCGATTGCCTGGCCCTGCTGGCGCCCGATGCCTCGCAGGCGTTCGAGACGGTGTTCGCCCACGCGATGTGGCTCAAGACCTGGTTCCACGGGCGGGCTGCCCTGCTGGTCGAGCGGTTGCACCGGCCCGGTGACGACGACTTGCTGGCCACCGTGGCCCGCGTTGCGCAGATGACGGGCCTGCGCGTGGCGGCCGCGGGCGACGTGCTGATGCACCTGCGCTCGCGCAAGTCGCTGCAGGACACGCTGACCGCGACGCGGCTGAACCTGCCGCTGGCGCAATGCGGCCTGCAGCTGGCGCCGAATGCCGAGCAATACCTGCGCTCGCGCAGCCGCCTGGCCGGCCTGTACGACGCGCCGTGGCTGGACAACACGCTGTGGCTGGCCGCGCAGTGCAGCTTCTCGCTGAAGGAGCTGAAGTACGAGTACCCGCGCGAGGTCGTCCCCGAAGGCCTGACGCCGATCGCTCACCTGCGCAACCTGACGTATGCCGGTGTGCCCAAGCGCTTTCCGAAAGGTTTGAAGGACGAGCACGCAAAGCAGATCGAGGACGAGCTCGCGCTGATCGAGCAGCTCGGCTACGAGGCCTATTTCCTGACGGTGGCCGATGTCGTGCGCTGGGCGCGCAGCAAGGACATCCTGTGCCAGGGCCGCGGCAGCGCGGCCAACTCGCTGGTCTGCTACTGCCTGGAGGTGACCGAGGTCGACCCGGCCCGCGCCACGCTGCTGTTCGGCCGCTTCATCAGCGCCGAGCGCAACGAGCCGCCCGACATCGACATCGACTTCGAGCACCAGCGCCGCGAAGAGGTCATCCAGTACATCTACGGCAAGTACGGCCGGCACCGCGCGGCGCTCACCGCGGTCGTCATCAGCTACCGGCCGCGCAGCGCGGTGCGCGACGTCGGCCGCGCGCTCGGCATCGACCTGCAGCGCATCGACGCGGTCTCCAAGGGCCACCAGTGGTTCGACGGCCGCGGCATCAGCGCCGAGCGGCTGCGCGAGAACGGCTTCGATCCCGATGCGCTGCTGGTGCGGCAATGGGCCGAGCTCACGGCCGTGCTGGTGGGGTTTCCGCGCCACCTGAGCCAGCATCCCGGCGGCTTCGTGATCGCGCGCGACCAGATCGAGCAGCTGGTGCCGGTGGAGAACGCCGCGATGGACAAGCGCAGCGTCGTGCAATGGGACAAGGACGACCTCGACGCGCTCGGGCTGATCAAGGTCGACATCCTCGCGCTCGGCATGCTGAGCGCGCTGCGCCGCGCGCTGGCCTTCATCGGCGACAAGCAGGGCCGCCCGATGCGCCTGCAGGACATCGCCGACGACGACCAGCCCACCTACGACATGATCTGCAAGGCCGACACCATCGGCGTGTTCCAGATCGAGAGCCGCGCGCAGATGAGCATGCTGCCGCGGCTGCAGCCGCGCAACTACTACGACCTGGTGGTCGAGGTCGCGATCGTGCGGCCCGGGCCGATCCAGGGCGGCATGATCCATCCCTACCTGAAGAACCGGAAGCTGGCGATCGAGGACATCGACTGCCCCGAGGATCTCTGGCCCGCGCTGAAGCGCACGAAGGGCGTGCCGATCTTCCAGGAGCAGGTCATGCAGATCGCGATGATCGCGGCCGACTTCACCCCCGGCGAGGCCGACCAGCTGCGCCGCGCGATGGCCGCCTGGAAGCGCAAGGGCGGGCTCGGGCCGTTTCACGAGAAGCTGGTCGGGCGCATGGTGGCCAAGGGCTACGACCTGGAATACGCCGAGAGCATCTTCCGGCAGATCCAGGGCTTCGGCGAATACGGCTTCCCCGAAAGCCATGCGGCCGGTTTCGCGCTGCTGGCCTACACCAGCAGCTGGATCAAGTGCCACCACCCCGATGTCTTCCTGGCGGCGCTGCTGAACAGCCAGCCGATGGGTTTCTATGGCGCCGCGCAGCTGGTGCGCGATGCGCGCGAGCACGGCGTGCAGGTGCGGCCGGCCGACGTGGGCTGCAGCGACTGGGAGTGCACGCTCGAGTGGTCGCTGGAGGGCCCACGGGAAGGGCTGCGGCCGGTGCGCCTGGGCTTGAACCGCGTCAGCGGCCTGGCGGAAGACGCGGCCCGCCGCATCGTCGAGGCCCGCGAGGCCGGCGCCTTCCTCAGCCCCGAAGACCTGGCGCGGCGCGCCGAACTGAACGCGCACGAGCTGCAGTCGCTGGCCCAGGCCGATGCGCTGCACAGCCTGAGCGGGCACCGCCACCAGGCGGCCTGGGCGGTGGCCGGCATCGACACGCGGCCCACCGCGATGCTGCGCAGCACCCGGATCGACGAGCCGGCGCTGCAGTTGCCGGCACCGGACGAGGCCGCCGACACCGCGGCCGACTACCGCTCGCTCGGGCTCACGCTGAAGCGCCATCCCCTGGCGCTGTTGCGCCCGCAGCTCGACGGCTTCCAGATCCAGACCGCGGCCGTGCTGCGCGGCTACCCGGACGGCCGGCTGGCGCGCGCCAGCGGCCTGGTCACGCACCGGCAGCGGCCGCAGACCGCCAAGGGCACCGTCTTCATCACGCTGGAAGACGAGACCGGCGCAGTCAACATCATCGTCTGGCCGCGCGTCTTCGAGACCCAGCGCAAGGCGCTGCTGGGGGCGCAATTGCTGACGGTGTACGGCCAGTGGCAGCGCCAGGGCGACGTGATGCACCTGCTGGCGGTGAAGATGATCGACCATACCGGATTGCTGGGAGGTCTTGTCGCGCGCAGCCGGGATTTCAAGTGAATCCGGCACGGAACGTGGCACACCTGGAAACCAGGCCTCGCCCGCCGATTCGCTAGAGTTCGGGATTCCCGTCCACGCCTCCCACGCGCCCCGGCTTCATGCTGTTCCTGCTTTCGCCTGCCAAGACCCTCGACTACGACACGCCGCTGCGCACCGCGCACGCGCCGACGCTGCCGCAATTCCTGCCGCAGTCGGCCGAGCTGATCCGGATCCTGAAGACCCGTTCGGTGGACGACATCGCGGCGCTGATGCACCTGTCGCAGCCGCTGTCCGAGCTGAACGTCGCACGCTATGCCGCCTGGTCGCCGCGCTTCACCGACCAGAACAGCCGCCCGGCCGCGCTGGCCTTCGACGGCGACGTCTACGACGGGCTGCGCGCGCCCACGCTCAGCGATGCCGACCTGGCCTGGGCCCAGGACCACCTGTGCATCCTGTCCGGCCTGTACGGCGTGCTGCGCCCGCTCGACCGCATGCAGCCTTACCGGCTGGAGATGGGCACCCCCTTGCCGACGCCGCGCGGCGCCAACCTGTACGACTACTGGGGCGACACGCTGGCCGAGCACCTGAACCAGCGCCTGGCCGCCGACAGCAGCCCGGTGGTCGTCAACCTGGCCTCGAACGAATACTTCCGCGCCGCCAACCGCAAGCGGCTGAAGGCGCGCGTCGTCGAATGCGCCTTCGAGGACTGGAAGAGCGGCCAGTACAAGGTGATCAGCTTCTTCGCCAAGCGTGCCCGCGGGCTGATGGCCCGGCACGCGGTCAAGAAGCGCCTGGCCACCCCGAGGGGGCTGGAAAAATTCAACGCCGACGGTTACCGTTTCGACCTGGCCGCGTCGCAACCCGATCGGCTGGTCTTTCGACGCCGTCTTCCATCCGAGTGACTTCCATGAACAGCACGACCAAGCAGAACATCACGCCCGAACTGCGCCAGTGGATCGTCGACCAGGCCAAGGCCGGTCGCAGCCCGGACGACGTCCTCAAGTCCATGATGGACAGCGGCTGGACCGAAGACGTCGCGATCGAGGCGCTCGAGGAGACGCTGCAGGGCTTCCTGAAGGACCATGCGCAGGCCAACGGCCTGCCGGTACCGGTTCCAGTGCCCGAGCCCGACCTGCTCGATTCGCCCGGCTCTGTGATGGTCGATGGCCACGAGGTGAAGATCGTGATGACGATGCGCAACCCGCGCGTCGTCGTGTTCGGCGGGCTGCTGACGCACGACGAGTGCGACGAGTTGGTGGCGCAGGCGCGGCAGCGGCTGGCGCGCTCCGAGACCGTGGTCACGACGACCGGCGCCAGCGAGGTGAACGTGGCGCGCACCAGCGAAGGCATGTTCTTCGGCCGCGGCGAGAACCCGCTGTGCATGCGCATCGAGACGCGCATCGCGAAGCTGCTGAACTGGCCGCTGGACAATGGCGAGGGATTGCAGATCCTGCGCTACCAGCCGGGTGCCGAGTACAAGCCGCACTTCGACTATTTCGACCCGGCCCAGCCCGGCACGCCGACCATCCTGAAGCGCGGTGGCCAGCGCGTGGGCACGCTGGTGACCTACCTGAACTCGCCGACGCGCGGCGGAGCCACCACCTTCCCCGACGTGCACCTGGAGGTCGCGCCGGTGAAGGGCAATGCGGTGTTCTTCAGCTACGACCGGCCGCACCCGATGACGCGCACGCTGCATGGCGGCGCCCCGGTGCTCGAAGGCGAAAAGTGGGTCGCCACCAAGTGGATGCGCGAAGGCAGGTTCGAGTGATCGCGCAGCCCGGATGAAGCGCAGCGCCATCCGGGACCCCCTGCCGCTGGCCGGCGTGCAGGTCCTCGACCTGACCCGCCTGCTGCCCGGCCCCTTGGCCGCGCTGGAACTGCAGCGCCTGGGCGCGACCGTGCTGAAGATCGAAGGTCCGCCCGGCCAGCAGGATGGCGCGCGCGAACTCTGGCGCACCGACGCTGAACGCGAGGCCGGGGAGCCCGCGCTGATGTTCCGGCGCTTGAACGAAGGCAAGGCCCTGCGCACGCTGGACCTGCGCGTCGATGCCGATCGCGCGGCCCTGCTCGACGAGGTGGCCCGCGCCGACGTGCTGGTCGAGGGCTTCCGCCCCGGTGCGATGGGGCGCCTGGGACTGGGCTGGGACATGCTGTCCGCCCTCAACCCGCGCCTGGTGATGTGCTCGATCAGCGGCTACGGCCAGACCGGGCCGTGGGCGCAGCGGGCCGGGCACGACATCAACTACATCGCGATGGCCGGCGTGCTGCGCCAGCTGGCGGGGCCGGACGGCGAGCCGGTGGCGCCCGGTTTCCAGATCGGCGACCTGATGGGCGGCACGCAGGCCGCGGTGGCCGGCATCCTGGCCGCACTGCTGGCGGTGCAGCGCGGTGGCGGCGGGCGCCATGTCGACATCTCGATGACGCACGAGGTGTCGCGCCATCACGTGCTGGCCGGCCTGGTGCTGGCGCAGACGGGCAGGGCGCCGGTCCCGGGCCGGGACCTGCTGTCCGGGGGGGCCCCTTGCTACGGCGTGTACAGGACAAAGGATGGACGGCACCTGGCGGTCGGCGCGCTGGAGTGGCCGTTCTGGCAGCGGCTGTGCACCGCCCTCGGCCGGCCCGACTGGGCCGACCGGCACTGGTCGCGCGGGCTGGCGGTCGGCAGTGCCGAGGCACTGGCGCTGCGCACCGAGCTGGCGACCCTGCTGTCCACCCGGACGATGGCCGGCTGGTGGGCGCTGCTGGAGCCGGTCGATTGCTGCGTCACCCCGGTGCTGAAGCTTGACGAATGTCACGCTCACGTGCTGTTTGAAAATAAAGAGTGAACTTTCGTCAACGACGGTGTTTCGGGTCCCGTTGTGCCCCTCGAGCGTGTTGCTCGACCTTTGCAAAGGAGACCCCCATGACCAAAATCATCGCCGCGCTGATCGCCGCCACGTTCTCGCTGGGCGCTTTCGCCCAAGCCGCATCGGCTCCGGCCGCTGCAGCTCCGGCCGCCAAGGCGGCTCCGGCCACCTCGGAAAAGAAGGTCACCAAGAAGGCCAAGAAGACCAAGAAGGCTGCGGCAGAAAAGAAGGCCGCCTGAGAAACCAGGCGACTTCCGGGCGTTCAGCGCCCAGAGGCACAGGAAACCCGGCTCAGGCCGGGTTTTTTGTTGGATGACAGCCCCTCGGCGAAAGGGTACTTGCGCCGATCCCCCGAGGGGATGCGGGCCGGCTTGGGGCGGCCCGGCGCTCGGCCCGCTCGCCGCCTCGACCGCCGCCAAATCCCCTTCATGGGTGCGCGCTGATCTCTGTTCGACCCCTGTTGGAGTCGAGCAGGACCCGCAGTCGCCTCAGCTCATGCCCGCAAGCGCGGCTTGGCCGTCTCCACCGCCGTCGCGAACGGCCGGCTCGATGCGATCCGCTGCCACTTGCGCTCGTCCCAGGTCTGCGGGCCGACCAGCGTCCAGCGCTCGATGGCGCCGGCCAGCTCGCCGCGCGGCACGCGGCCGAACACCGGCTGCGTCGGCCGCAGCGGCCACAGCCCGCGGCGCAGGCGCCCGGGCAGCGCCGCGTGCGACTCGTGCGCCCAGAACACGCATTGCTTGCCAGCCCAGAAGGCCAGGCGTTCGAAGTGCACGCGGCCGGCGAAGCCGGTGTTGGCGGGCAACAGCAGGTAGTCGTCCGGCAGCTCCACCACCGAGTACGACAGGTCGCCGAGATGCTCGCCGCTGCCGTGCTGCACGAAGATCACGCGCTGAACGTCGGCGGCCTTGAAGCGGTCGACTTCGGCATCGTCATGAAACACGACGATGTCGGGCCCTTGCCAGGCCGTGTGCCAGGTGCTGTCCATGGGGTTGTCTCACGAGTCGAATGGGCGGGCGACGACGGTACGCCCCGATTCGACCCGGAATGTTTCGAGGCGCGACAAACGGTACGCCGCCCCCGTAGGCATTCGAACAATTGGATACAAATGACGGCTGTCTGTGAGTGCCGACTCCCTCGGCAACTGTCAGACAGCCGTGGTTCAGCCCCGGTTCAGCGCTTCGGCTGGGTCAGGCGCGGGCCCGGCTTCGGGCCACCGCCGCCACCGCCTTCGCGGCGCGGGCCGTTGCCGCTACCGCCCGGCTGGGCCGGACGGGGACCGCTCGGGCGCGCCGCCGACGGGGCCGGTGCCTGGCCGCCCGGCGCGCGCGCGCTGCCTTGTCCGCCACCGCCACCCGTGCGTGCCGGCGCGGAACCGCCCCGGCTGTCGCGGCCACGGCCACCACCGCCGCCATGTCCACCGCCGCCACCGCCCGCACCGCGGCCGCCGCCACCGGCATGCCGATGGCCGCCCCGGCCGGCACCTTCGCCGATCACCATGCGGCCCAGCACGATGGGCTCGGGGCGCTCGCTCGGGTTCGGCTCGAAGCCCGGGACGACTTCCTTCGGGATCTCGCGCTTGATCAGCTTCTCGATGTCGCGCAGGAAGCCGTTCTCGTCGACGCAGACCAGCGACACCGCCTCGCCCAGCGCGCCGGCACGGCCGGTGCGGCCGATGCGGTGCACGTAGTCCTCGGGCACGTTGGGGAGCTCGAAGTTGACGACGTGCGGCAACTGGTCGATGTCGATGCCGCGCGCGGCGATGTCGGTCGCCACCAGCACCTGCAGGTCGCCGGTCTTGAAGTCGGCCAGCGCCTTGGTGCGCGCGCTCTGGCTCTTGTTGCCGTGGATGGCCATCGCGCTGATGTCCTGCTTCAGCAGGTGCTCGACCAGCCGGTTCGCGCCGTGCTTCATGCGCGTGAACACCAGCACCTGGTGCCAGTCGTTCGACTTGATCAGGTGCGTCAGCAGCTCCTTCTTCAGCTCGCGGCCGACCGGGTGCACCTTCTGCGCGATCGCGTCGTTGGTCTGGTTGCGGCGCGCCACYTCGATCAGCKSCGGSTTGTTCAGCAGGCGRTCGGCCAGCGTCTTGATCTCKTCSSWGAASGTGGCCGAGAACAGCAGGCTCTGCTTCTGCGCCGGCACGATGGCCAGCACTTTCTTGATGTCGTGGATGAAGCCCATGTCGAGCATGCGGTCGGCTTCGTCGAGCACGAAGATCTCGACGTGGCTCAGGTCGAGCGTGCGCTGCTGGTGGTGGTCGAGCAGGCGGCCGGGCGTGGCCACCAGGATGTCGACGCCCTTGCGCAGGCGGTCGATCTGCGGCTGCATGCCGACGCCGCCGAACATCACCATCGACGTCAGCTGCAGGTACTTGCCGTAGGTGCGCACGCTCTCTTCGACCTGGGCCGCGAGCTCGCGCGTGGGCGTCAGGATGAGGGCGCGGATCGGCAGCTTGCCGCGCGCGTCGCGCACCGCGGGCTTGGCCGACAGGCGSTGCAGSATYGGCAGCGTGAARCCRGCSGTCTTGCCGGTRCCGGTCTGGGCGCCGGCGAGCAGGTCGCCGCCCGACAGCACGGCGGGGATGGCTTGTGCCTGGATCGGGGTGGGGATGGTGTAGCCCTGTTCGTGAACAGCACGCAGCAGGGGCTCGGACAGGCCGAGGGTGTCAAAAGACATGGGGATCCAACGAGGAGATCAGCCCGTCGCCGATAGCGTCGGCGCCAGTCGCAGGCGGAAGGTGAGGCGGGCGCGAAGCCCAGGTCAGGGATGACGGCAGCGAAGTGACTGGTGTCTGCGCTGGTGGGCGGATTCTACCTGCTGAACGCGGTTTCATCGCTTGAACTGCAGGGCGCGGGCCGGCCAGATCCGGGAGCGGTGACAATAGCGTGTCGGCGCCCGTGTTCTGCGGCTCGCCTCTCTCCTCAGCTCTACCGCTCTCTCCAGGACCCAACACGCCATGGCTCAGTACGTTTTCACGATGAACCGCGTGGGCAAGATCGTCCCGCCCAAGCGCCAGATCCTCAAGGACATCTCCCTCAGCTTCTTCCCCGGCGCCAAGATCGGCGTGCTGGGCCTGAACGGCTCGGGCAAGAGCACCTTGCTCAAGATCATGGCCGGCATCGACAAGGACATCGAGGGCGAAGCCACGCCGATGCCCAACCTGCGCATCGGCTACCTGCCGCAGGAGCCGGTGATGGCGCCGGACCAGACGGTGCGCCAGGCGGTCGAGGAAGGCCTGGGCGGTTCGCTGGCCGCGAAGAAGCGCCTCGACGAGGTGTATGCCGAGTACGCCGAACCCGATGCCGATTTCGACGCGCTGGCCGCCGAGCAGGCCGAGCTCGAGGCCATCATCGCCGCCGCTGGCAGCGAGAACACCGACCTGCAGCTCGAGATCGCGGCCGATGCGCTGCGCCTGCCGCCCTGGGAGGCGGTGGTCGGCAAGCTGTCGGGCGGCGAGAAGCGCCGCGTCGCGCTGTGCCGCCTGCTGCTGTCCAAGCCCGACATGCTGCTGCTGGACGAGCCGACCAACCACCTGGACGCCGAATCGGTCGACTGGCTGGAGCAGTTCCTGCAGCGCTTCGGCGGCACCGTGGTGGCCATCACCCACGATCGCTACTTCCTGGACAACGCGGCCGAGTGGATCCTCGAACTCGACCGCGGCCGCGGCATCCCGTACAAGGGCAACTACAGCACCTGGCTGGACCAGAAGGAACAGCGCCTCGAGCAGGAGCAGAAGACCGAGGACGCGCGCACCAAGGCGATGAAGAAGGAACTGGAGTGGGTGCGCCAGAACCCGAAGGGCCGCCAGGCCAAGAGCAAGGCGCGCCTGGCACGCTTCGAGGAGCTGTCCGACGTCGACTACCAGAAGCGCAACGAGACCACCGAGATCTTCATCCCGGTGGCCGATCGCCTGGGGCACGAGGTGATCGAGTTCAACGGCGTCAGCAAGAGCTTCGGCGACCGCGTGCTGATCGACGACCTGAGCTTCAAGGTGCCGGCCGGCGCGATCGTCGGCATCATCGGCCCGAACGGCGCCGGCAAGTCGACGCTGTTCCGCATGATCGCCGGCAAGGAGACGCCGGATTCGGGCTCGGTGAAGATCGGCCCGACGGTCAAGATGGCCTTCGTCGAGCAGAGCCGCGAGTCGCTGGAATCGGACAAGACGGTGTGGCAGGACGTGTCGGGCGGGCTCGACAACATCGTCGTCGGCAAGTTCGTGATGCCGTCACGCGCCTACATCGGCCGCTTCAACTTCAAGGGCAACGACCAGCAGAAGCTGGTGGGCAGCCTGTCGGGCGGTGAGCGTGGGCGCTTGCACCTGGCGAAGACGCTGGCGCAGGGCGGCAACGTGCTGATGCTGGACGAACCGTCGAACGACCTGGACGTYGAAACSCTGCGSGCGCTSGAAGAYGCGCTGCTCGAGTTCGCCGGCAGCRTSATGGTSATYWSCCACGAYCGCTGGTTCCTGGAYCGYATCGCGACSCACATCCTGGCCTGCGAGGGCGATTCGAAGTGGGTGTTCTTCGACGGCAACTACCAGGAATACGAGGCGGACAAGAAGCGCCGCCTGGGTGAGGAAGGCGCCAAGCCCAAGCGCCTGCGCTACAAGGCCCTGAAATAGGCCCCCCAGTCGCTACGCTCCTGCCCCCGAGGGGCGCCACCCTGCGCCCGGCAAAGCCGGATCGCGGGGCGTGGCTTGATGGGCGCTGCGCTTGCGCTAGAACGCGCGCTGGCAGGTGGTCAGCCTGTCCTTCGCCGGCAGCGACAACATCCGGTTCACCTCGGAGTTGTACGTGCTGCGGTAGCCATCGCTCTTGCGCACGGCCGACAGGTCCGACTTGGTCTTCGCAGCCAGCTGCTGCAGCATCTCCAGCCCCGGTTTCACGCTTTTCGGGTCGACCGGCGTGCAGACGAAGACGACGGCATCGATGCCGGCCACCATCTGCTCGACGGCGTCGTCGGCAAAGGCGGGTGGGCAGAGAAGGCAGGCTGCAGCCAGCAGCCCCGGGATGGCAAACGCGGATTTCAAACAGCAGTCCAACAGTGGGACGCCGCGCGGCGGCCTCGTGGGTGCTGCGTCGGCATCGGATAACAACCGTTGATTGTCCCGAACTTCCGGCGCTTGCGCCCTCGGGTACACGCGAATGAGGGGGCTGCGGGCGTGACGGACTCGTCGTGGTGCCAGTCGTTACAAGGCGTTTCGCCGGGCCGCCCGGCGCCACCTCACGCCGCCGTCACACCGACATGTTCATGATGTCGGAATAGGCCTGTACCAGCCGGTTGCGCACCTGCAGCGTGGCCTGGAAGCCGATCTGCGATTTCTGCATCGCCACCATCGTCTCCTCGAGGCTGACCGTCGGATTGCCCAGCGACACCTGGCGCTGCATCTCGTCGGCCTGCAGCTGCGTGTTGCTGACCGACCGCAGCGCCTGAGTGAGCGCCTGCTGGAAGCCCGCCCCCTCGACCGGCTTGCTGCTGTTCACCAGCGGCGTGCCGTTCGTGTTGAGCCCGGCGCGGGCCACGGCCTGCGCGAAATTGAAGGGCTTGAGGGTGACGTCCATGGGATCGAACTGTAGACAAGACCACGTCGCGGGATGGGGCGAACTGCAGGCCATTTCCCGGGCTGTTCCACGCAACTGAAACCTCAAGTTTCCAAATAATCGCTTCATTCAGGCGGCCTGTGCCCGTCTGCCAAGACAAGCGAAGAACATGGACAACGCGGTCACCCTTGCCAATCCGAACCAGCTCGCCGCACCGGCGGGCTTCGGCGCGCGCCTCGCCGCGTTGCCCGCCAAGAGCAAGGCCAGCCTCGGCCTGGGCATCGCCGCGCTGATCGCCGTGCTGGCCGCCATCACGCTGTGGAGCAGCCAGGGCGACTACAAGGTGCTGTACGCCAACCTGTCCGAGAAGGACGGCGGCGCCATCATCGCCCAGCTGTCGCAGATGAACGTGCCCTACCGCTACTCCGACGGCGGCGGCGCCATCCTGGTGCCGGCGGCACAAGTTCACGACCTGCGCCTGAAGCTCGCGTCCGCCGGCCTGCCCAAGGGCTCGATCGTCGGCTTCGAACTGATGGACGGCGCCAAGTTCGGCCAGACCCAGTTCCAGGAGCGCCTGACCTTCCAGCGCGGCCTCGAAGGCGAACTCACCCGCTCGATCACCGCGATGTCGGCGGTGCAGAACGCCCGCGTGCACCTGGCGCTGCCGAACCAGAACGGCTTCTTCCGCGAACAGCAGAAGCCCAGCGCCTCGGTGATGCTGACGCTGCACCCCGGCCGCACGCTCGACCGCGCGCAGATCGCCGGCATCGTGCACCTGGTCTCGTCCAGCGTGCCCGAGATGAACCCGAAGGCCGTCAGCGTGCTCGACCAGACCGGCACGCTGCTGTCGGCCTCGACCGACGGCAACAACGGCGCCGGCCTGGACGCGCAGCAGCTGCAGTACGTCAACCAGATCGAGGCCGGCTACAACAAGCGCATCCTCGACATCCTCGAGCCGGTGATCGGCCGCGACAACCTGCGCGCCCAGGTCACCGCCGACGTCGACTTCTCGCAGGTCGAGTCGACCGCCGAGGAGTTCAAGCCGAACCAGGGCGAGAACGCCCAGGCCAGCGTGCGCAGCCAGCAGAGCAGCGAGCAGATGGGCCAGAGCGGCAGCGGCGCCACCGGCATCCCCGGGGCCGCATCGAACCAGCCGCCGGTGCCCGCCACCGCACCGGTCACCGGCGCGGCGCAACCGCTGCAGACCGCGCAGAACGGCCAGGGCACGCAGACCAACAGCCGCAAGGAAGCCGTCACCAACTACGAGGTCGACAAGACCGTGCGCGTGACGCGCAACGCCACCGGCACCGTCAAGCGCCTGAACGCCGCCGTGGTCGTCAACCATCGAAGCGTCACCGACGCCAAGGGCAAGACCACCACCGTGCCGCTGACGCCCGAAGAGATCGAGAAGCTCAACGTGCTGGTGCGCGAGAGCATCGGCTTCAAGCAGGAGCGCGGCGACTCGGTGAAGGTGATCAACGCGCCGTTCCGCATCGAGAAGATCGAGCCCGACTCCACGCCGCTGTGGAAGCAGCCGCAGACGCTGGACATGCTGCGTGCCGCCGCGGTGCCGGCCTCGCTGGTCCTGGTCGCGATGGTGATCGTGTTCGGCCTGATCCGCCCGGCGCTGAAGGCCGCGCTGCCGCAGCCGGTGTCTCCGGTCGACGCCCGCGGCAGCACGCTGGATGCGGTGGTCGACGACGCCGAGTCGCTGCCGCGTGTCGGCCACGAGGCCGACGCCCGGTTGCCGCAGCTCGAGGCGCCGCGCATGAGCCCGACGCTGATCGCGGCGCGCGCCTACGCCAAGGAAAACCCGGGCGCCGTCGCGAGCATCGTGCGCGGCTGGGTCAGCGGCGAAGCCGCCTGATCGCCACGACAAGAACGACAGGACAACGAGATGAATACCCAGGGACTGGAAGACGCGGCGATCCTGATGATGTCGCTCGGCGAGGAAGAGGCTTCCGAGGTGTTCAAGCACCTGACGCCGAAGGAGGTGCAGGGCCTGGGCGAGACCATCGCGCGCATGAAGACCATCCCGCGCGAGCGCGTCGAGACGGTGCTGAACCGCTTCGCCGACCAGGCGCAGGAGCAGAGCCTGCTCGTCACCGACACCGACGAGTACGTGAAGACCGTGCTGCGCAAGGCGCTGGGCGACGACAAGGCCAACCTGCTGATCGACCGCATCCTGCAGGGCGGCGACACCAGCGGCATCGAGAGCCTGAAGTGGATGGACGCGAACTCGGTGGCCGAGCTGCTGCGCAACGAGCATCCGCAGATCGTCGCGGCGATCCTGGTGCACCTGGATTTCGACCAGGCCTCGTCGGTGCTGAAGTGCTTCGGCGAACGCCAGCGCAACGAGGTGCTGGTGCGCATCGCCACGCTGGACGGCATCCAGCCGTCAGCGCTGAAGGACCTGAACGACGTGATGAGCAAGGTGCTGGCCGGCGGGGACAAGCTGCGCAAGGCCTCGCTGGGCGGCGTGAAGACCGCCGCCGAGATGATCAACCTGCTGGGCGGCAGCGTCGAGACCGCGGTTCTCGACTACATCCGCGAGGCCGACAACGAGCTGGCCCAGAAGATCATGGACAACATGTTCACCTTCGACGACCTGGAGAAGGTCGACGACAAGGGCATCCAGCTGCTGCTGAAGGAAGTGCAGTCCGAATCGCTGGTGATCGCGCTGAAGGGTGCGACGCCGGAGATGCGCGAGAAGGTGTTCCGCAACATGTCCACCCGCGCCGCCGAGACGCTGCGCGAAGACCTGGAAGCGCGCGGCCCGGTGCGCGTCAGCGAGGTCGAGGCCGAGCAGAAGGAAATGCTGAAGATCGTGCGTCGCCTGAGCGACGAGGGCCAGATCGTGCTCCAAGGCGGCGGCGATGACCAGTTCCTCTAAGCCGAACGGTCCGCGGCAGGTGCCGCCGCCGGCCGGCGCCAAGCCGACCAGCGCCTACAGCCGCTTCATCCCGCGCGAGGAGCTCAGCTCGTTCGCCGCGTGGAACCCCGGTTCGCTGTCGGGCGGCACCGAGGCGCCGCACAACAACATGGGCGTGCACCGCCCCGAGCCGCCGGCCCCGCCGCCCCCGAACCCGGTCGACGAGCTGATGGCGCAGCTCAAGCAGGTGCGCCAGACCGGATATCAAGACGGCTACCGCGACGGGCTGGTCGCGCTCGACGGCTTCAAGCAGAGCTATGCGGCGCAGATCACCGCGCAGATCGGCGCGATCGCGCAGAGCTACGGCCAGCAGCTCGACGACCTGCAGCAGGACATGGCACGCGCGCTGGCCGTCACCGCGACCCAGCTGGCCAAGCAGATGGTGCGCAGCGAGCTGAGCGTGCGCCCCGAGCTGGTGGCGGTGGTCGCCACCGAGGCGGTCGACACGCTGCTGCTGAGTGCGCGCCACATCACCGTGCGCGTGCACCCCGACGACCACGCGCTGGTCGCGCAGGGCGCGGCCGACGTGCTGGCCGCGCGCGGCGCGCGGCTGCTGTCCGACCATGACGTGCTGCGCGGCGGCTGCCTGGTCGAATCGGACATCGGCGTGATCGATGCGACGCTCGAGGCGCGCTGGCGCCGCGTGGCCTCGACGCTCGGCTGCGAGCAGGAATGGACCGACGAGCTGGCGACGCCGGCCGTCGACGAGGGCGACGACCGCGAGGACGACACCGCATGATCACCTCGCCGCAGGAATCCCGGGCCGTGGTGCGCGCCGACAAGTGGCAGCGCTACCTGGCCGACCTGAAGAACTTCTCCGCCGACGCGATGCCGCTGGAGACCCAGGGCACGCTGGTGCGCGTTGCCGGGCTGGTGCTCGAAGCCGCCGGCATCCGCGTGCCGGTCGGTTCGGTGTGCGAGGTGCGCATGGAAGGCCAGCCGCCGGTGCTGGCCGAGGTGGTCGGCTTCTCGGGCGACCGCGCCTACCTGATGCCCACCGGCGAGATCCACGGCCTGGCCAGCGGCGCGCGCGTCGTGCCGCGGCCGTCGCCGATCGTGCCGCTGCTGCTGGGCGCCACCCACCACCCGTGGCGGCGCAGCGAAGACCGCACGCTGCACCTGCCGATGGGCGACGGGCTGCTCGGCCGCGTCGTCGATTCGCAGGGGCTGCCGATGGACCGCAAGGGCCCGCTCGCCAGCGTGCACAACGAGCCGCTGGTGCGCCGCCCGATCAACGCGATGGACCGCGACCCGATCCGCCAGCCGCTGGACACCGGGGTGCGCGCGATCAACGCGATGCTGACGGTGGGCCGCGGCCAGCGCATCGGGCTGTTCGCCGGCACCGGCGTCGGCAAGTCGGTGCTGCTGGGCATGATGGCGCGCTACACCGCGGCCGACGTGATCGTGGTCGGCCTGATCGGCGAGCGCGGCCGCGAAGTGAAGGAATTCATCGAGGACATCCTCGGCGAGGAAGGCCTGCGCCGCTCCGTGGTGGTGGCCGCGCCGGCCGATGCGCCGCCGCTGACGCGCCTGCAGGGGGCGAGCTATGCCACCGCGATCGCCGAACATTTTCGCGACCGYGGCCAGMACGTGCTGCTGCTGWKSGATTCGCTGACCCGCTATGCRATGGCGCWGCGCGAGRTSGCGCTGKCSMTSGGCGAGCCGCCGGCCACCAAGGGCTATCCGCCGAGCTGCTTCGCCAAGCTGCCGCAGCTGGTGGAGCGCAGTGGCAACGGCATCCACGGCGTCGGCTCGATCACCGCGTTCTACACCGTGCTGRSCGARGGCGACGACCAGCAGGAYCCGRTSGYCGACKCGGCGCGCGSSATCCTGGACGGCCACATCGTGCTSWCGCGCGARCTGGCCGAGGCCGGGCACTATCCGGCGATCGACGTCGAGCGCTCGATCTCGCGGGTGATGAACAACGTCAGCCCGCAGGAGCACATCGACGCGGCGCGCCGCTTCCGCCAGCTGAGCGCCAAGTACACGAAGGCGCGCGACCTGATCCAGCTGGGCGCGTATTCGCCCGGCCACGACAGCGAGCTCGACGCCGCCGTCAAGCTGCACGGCCCGATGACGGACCTGCTGCAGCAGGGCATGAACAAACCGGCCAGCCTGGTCAACAGCGTGCGCGACCTGCGCAAGCTGTTTGCATGACCACCCCCGAAGCGCCTGCGGCGCTCCCCCTCAAGGGGGCGCCGCCAGCGGCCCGGCAAAGCCGGTTCCGCGGCGTCCGCTGAGACTGAATGCATTGGAGTACTGACATGAGCAACGACCGTTCGATCGAACCCTTGATGGCCTTGCTGGGCCAGGCCGAGCGCGAGCGCGACGAGGCGCTGGCCGAATCGCGCCGCGCGGGCGAGGCGCAGGCGTCGGCCGCCGCGCAGGCCGAGCAGCTGATCACCTACCGCAGCGAGTACGAGGTGCGGTTTCGCGAGCAGTTCAGCCGCAGCAGCTCGATCGACGTGATGCAGTGCTACCAGGGCTTCATGCAGCGGCTGACGATGGCGATCGACCAGCAGCAGCGCGTGGTGGCGCATGCGCAGGCGCGCGTCGAGCGCCTGCTGCAGGCGCTGCGCGAGCAGGAGCTGCGCGTCGCGTCGGTGCGCAAGCTGCTGGAGCGCCGGCTGCAGGAGCTGCGCCTGGTGGCCGACCGCCGCGAGCAGAAGCAGACCGATGAGTTCGCCTCGCGTGCCGCCTGGAACCGCCTGAGCCAGGCCTCCGCCTCCCCGGTGCTGTAAGGCCGCTTTCCATTTCCCCCGACAACGCCCATGTCCGCAGCCGTTTCGTCCCTGCCGATCTTTTCCGCGAACAACCCGCTGGCCGTCGCGCCCGCGCCGTCGCCCGAGGCGCCGCATCCGAACGCGTTCTCGCAGATGCTGAAGCAGCGCCAGCAGGCGCAGGCCCCGGCACCCGCGCCCGTCGCCGCGGCGCCCGTGCCCGCGCGCGCGCCGGCCACACAGCCTGCCAG